>CAMTPD010000122.1 GCA_947074265.1 uncultured Porphyromonadaceae bacterium | reverse complement strand
GATATACCGCCAATTTGGATACGAAGACTATAAAAATAGAATGTGCTAACTGAATAATAGAATTTATTCATTACTTTTGTTAGCAGTTAGGCATCAATAATAACTAAGCATATATTATATGGGCATTTTTAGCTTTTTTAGTAAGGAAAAAAAAGAAACCTTGGATAAGGGGTTATCTAAAACAAAAGAGAACGTTTTTTCGAAAATTGCAAGAGTTGTAGCAGGCAAAAGCAAAGTAGATGAATCTGTTCTTGATGATTTAGAGGAAGTATTGATTACATCAGATGTTGGTGTTGAAACAACGCTTAAAATTATTTCCCGAATAGAGAAGCGCGTTGCTCAAGATAAGTATGTAAGCACTTCTGAGCTTACTCGTATGCTCCGTGATGAGATCGCAACACTTTTGACAGAGAATAATTCTGTTGATACTGTGGACTTCTCAACACCGATCGATAAAAAACCATATGTGATTATGGTTGTAGGTGTTAATGGTGTAGGTAAGACTACAACAATAGGAAAGCTTGCTAATCAATTTAAGAAAGCAGGGAAGTCTGTGTATTTAGGAGCTGCCGATACATTTAGAGCTGCTGCTGTAGAGCAGTTGGTTATTTGGAGTGAAAGAGTAGGAGTTCCAATTGTAAAGCAAAAGATGGGTTCAGATCCGGCTTCTGTAGCTTATGATACATTGAGCTCTGCTGTTGCAAATAATGCAGATGTTGTGATTATTGATACGGCAGGACGTTTGCATAATAAGATCAATCTGATGAATGAGCTTACAAAAATCAAGAATGTAATGCAAAAGGTTGTGCCTGATGCTCCGCATGAAATCTTGTTGGTGTTAGATGGTTCTACAGGACAAAATGCATTTGAGCAAGCTAAACAATTTACAGCTGCTACAGAAGTAAATGCTTTGGCGATAACAAAACTTGATGGAACAGCTAAAGGTGGTGTTGTCATAGGTATTTCAGATCAATTTAAGATTCCGGTCAAATACATTGGCTTGGGTGAAGGAATTGAAGATCTTCAGGTGTTTCGCCGTAAAGAATTTGTAGATTCCTTATTTGGTGAGTGATTTGTAAAATAAATAAAAAAGATATATAGGAGCATGGTGAAAATCATGCTCCTGTTTCGTTAAATGCATATATGAAAAAGAATAAAGTAGATATTATTACATTGGGTTGCTCTAAAAACTTGGTTGATTCTGAGATGTTGATGCGCCAATTTGCTGCAAATGGATATAAAGTAGAACATGATCCTTCAAAAATAGATGGAGAGATCGTTGTTGTAAATACTTGTGGGTTTATCGGAGACGCAAAAGAAGAGTCTATTGAGATGATTCTGGATCTGACAGAGGCGAAAAAAAATGGAAAAATTCGCAATTTGTATGTAATGGGTTGCTTGTCTGAGCGTTATTTGCAAGAGCTAAAAGTAGAGCTTCCTGAAGTAGATAAGTTTTATGGGAAATTCAATTGGAAAGAGTTGATTTCTGATTTAGGTAAATCATATCAAAACGATTTGGCATTAGAGCGTGTAATAACAACTCCAAAGCATTATGCATATCTTAAAATTGCGGAAGGATGTAATCGTACATGTTCGTATTGTTCAATTCCAATTATTACTGGACGATATCAATCACGTTCAATAGAGTCTCTTGAAGAAGAAGTTCGTTTATTGGTAGGACAGGGTGTTAAAGAATTTCAGGTAATTGCCCAAGATTTGACATATTATGGGTTGGATATATATAAGAAATTAGCTTTAGCAGAACTAATTGAACGATTGGCAAAGATTCCTGGTGTAGAATGGTTGAGACTACACTATGGTTATCCTGCTAAGTTTCCATACGATGTATTGCGTGTGATTCGTGAAAATGATAATGTATGTGCTTATATGGATATTGCTCTTCAACATGTTAGTGATAATATGTTGAAGATAATGAGACGAAATATTACAAAGCAAGAAACTTATGATTTGATCAAACGAATTCGAGAAGAGGTTCCGGGTATTCACTTGCGTACAACATTAATGGTTGGGCATCCGGGAGAAACAGAGGAGGATTTTGAGGAACTTGTACAGTTTGTAAAAGATATTCGTTTTGAACGTATGGGTGCATTTGCATATTCAAATGAGGAAGGAACGTATTCTTATAAAAATTACGAAGATAGTATTCCGGCAGAAGTAAAACAAGATCGCTTAGACTACTTAATGCGTATTCAAGAGCGTATTGCTGCTGAGCAAAGTGAGGCTAAAATTGGGAATACTTATAAAGTTATTGTAGATAGAGAAGAAGATGATTTCTTTATTGGTCGTACCGAATTTGATTCACCAGAGGTAGATCCAGAAGTTTTGATTACAAAACGAGATGGGGTGAAAATAGGTCAAATGTATCAAGTGAAGATTGTAAATGCTCAAGCATTTGATCTTTATGGTGAAATTGTTGAATAAAATATAAACAATTATCTTTGTTGTTTGTATATTTTTATATAATATAGCAATTGAAAATTTATTCTTGAGAATTTGAACAACAAAGATTTCATAACAAATTTATCGCAACAGTTGGGACAAGATCCTCAAACTTTTGCGAAAATGATAAATCAACTGTCGTCAGTATTAGCAAAAAGACTTATTGATGGCGATAGCATAATGATTACAGGTTTTGGTAATTTCGAGTCGAAGAAGAAAGCGGAGCGAGTTACGATAAATCCGGTAACCAAGAAGAAATACCTTACACCGCCAAAACTTGCGGCTGTCTTTAGGCCATCTGCTGTTTTTAAAGCTAAACTAAAAGATCTTACTAATAATGAATAGCAAACTGAATATTCAAGAACTCTCAGAGCAGATTGCTAAAGAGTTAGACATAAGTATCGAAGATGTAAGCGCATTCTTAGATGCTATGTTTTTACTTATTTATGACACGTTGCTTACTGGTGAGGAAGTAAGAGTAAAAGGTATTGGTGTTTTTAAATTAGCACTTGTAGATAAGCGCGAAAGTATTGATGTAAACTCAGGGGAGCGTATTGAAATCCCACAGCATTACAAAGTTGCTTTTACTCCTGATGGGCAATTGAAAGAGGCTGTAAATAAACCATTTTCAATTTTTGACACGATTGATTTATCTGATACAGCAGATGAAGTCGTTTTAGATACACATGAGTTAGAATTATTAGATAAAGTCGAAAATGCTAACGCTCAACAATTGGAGTCGGATACTGTAAGTGAAAGAAATAAAGCAAAATCGCATTTGAGATTGTCTCATGATGAGTTGAGCGATAAAGGGCAGTTAGGTGATAATGTCTTAATTGTAAAAGGTAATGAAATAGATAACGTAGCAGTGAATGACACTGATTTTGAACCATCGGAATTGCTTGCAGGAAAAATGGAAAGCGAGGATGATGTTCAGATGTATCATGATGCTTCAGAGCATGTTGCTGAGGTTGAAAATAAATCTGATATATTAAGTAGAGAGGTCCCGGTAGAAGAGGAGAATGAAATGCCTCGACTTATTCAAGATGCTATATTGGCAGCTAAGGCAGAGTGGAATAAAGAACAGTCTGCAAATAAAGAATTACTGCCTTGTGATATTATCAAATCTGGCAAAGAGGATGAGCATGTCTGTAATTATCCTCATAGAGGAGTTTTTAGTGTTTCTTTACTGATCTTATTAGCTGGATTTGCTATGGGAGGGATGTGTGTGTATTGTTATTTTTTAGGAAAGAATATCGAGAATAAATCTTCATTGATTAATCAATCTGTTCAATCATTACCTCAACCAGAAGAGCTGACCTTAGATACTATAAAAACAGAGATTGTTGCTAATTTTAAAGATACGGTGATAGAGGTGAAAAATGATTCAGCCAATCTAGTATCAATAACGGCATCTGAGAATAATGACTCGGATTTGTATTCTATAGAACGAGATTCAGACACAAATAAAGATTTGCCAATTCAAGTACAATTGAAAAAAGGTATGCGTTTGGCATTGCTTGCAGAACAGTATTATGGCAATAAAGTATTTTGGGTTTATATTTATGAAGCAAATAAAGATGTAATTAAAAATCCTAATATATTGCCAATAGGTGGTGTGATTAATATTCCGGAAAGAAGTCGCTACTCTATAAATGCAAAAGATTCAATCTCGTTGGAAAAAGCAAGAAAACTACAATCACAACTGTTGGGTAGATTTGAATGAGAGCTCATTTTTGCATATAAACTCATGTTTTATTATAATAGCTTAATGTGTATTTGTCTTGTTAGTAATATTTAACTAGAATAACACATCATCCTCTTTTAACATTTCTATTTTTGTGATACTATAAACAGAGAATTAGAATATTCAAAAATAGATTTTATGAGTCAAACAGTAGATATCAGAGAATTAAATGATCGAATTGAGCAACAAAGCTCATTTGTTAATCTGATTATTAAAGGAATGGACCAAGTTATTGTTGGTCAAAAACATTTAGTTGAGTCTTTGTTGATTGGTTTATTATCGGATGGACACATTTTGTTAGAAGGTGTGCCAGGTTTGGCTAAGACATTAGCTATAAAGACTCTTGCCTCATTGATCGATGCAAAATATAGCCGTATTCAGTTTACACCCGATCTTTTGCCTGCCGATGTCGTTGGAACAATGCTTTACAGTCAGAAGAATGAGGAGTTTCATGTTAAGAAAGGGCCTATATTCGCAAACTTTGTATTGGCCGATGAGATCAACCGTGCTCCAGCGAAAGTTCAAAGTGCTTTGCTTGAGGCGATGCAAGAACGTCAAGTTACAATTGGTGATACAACATATAAATTACCAGAGCCGTTTTTAGTAATGGCAACACAAAATCCAATTGAACAAGAAGGTACATATCCACTTCCAGAAGCACAGGTTGACCGTTTTATGATTAAAGCGGTGATCAAATATCCGAAAAAGGAAGAGGAAAAATTGATCTTACGTCAAAATATTAGCGGCCAATCGTTTGATGTAAAGCCGGTATTGAGTAAAGACGAGATCTTAGAGGCTCGTAAAGTTGTTCGCCAAGTATATCTGGACGAAAAAATTGAAAAATATATTGTAGATATTGTTTTTGCGACACGTTTTCCTGCAGAGCATGGCTTGCCACATCTAGCAAATATGATTGCTTTTGGGGCATCTCCTCGTGCATCGATTAGTTTAGCATTAGCATCACGTGCTTATGCTTTTATCAAGCGTAGAGGATATGTTATACCTGAAGATGTAAGAGCTGTTTGTCATGATGTATTACGTCATAGAATTGGTTTGAGTTATGAAGCTGAAGCAAATAATCTTACTTCTGAAGATATAATCAATGAAATCTTAAATAAAGTAGAAGTGCCTTGATTTTTTATAAATATAATAGAAAGATAGATCGTATATTGATCTGTCTTTCTTTCTATATCTAATAATTTTCACGTATAAATAATCTGCACAGGATATATGTGCATGTATGATAGAGTTATATTTTCATGGAAACAAGTGAATTACTGAAACGAGTTAGAAAAATTGAGATAAAAACTCGCGGATTATCTCGTAATATCTTTGCAGGACAGTATCATTCTGCATTTAAAGGGCGAGGAATGGCTTTTTCCGAAGTGCGAGAATACCAATTTGGTGATGATATACGTGATATTGACTGGAATGTTACTGCTCGCTATAATCGCCCTTATATAAAAGTTTTTGAAGAAGAGCGAGAACTTACTGTTATGTTACTAATCGATATTTCGGGAAGTAGAGACTTCGGAACCGTGAATGTTATGAAAAAGGAGATGATTACCGAGATAGCAGCAACAATTGCTTTTT
>CAMTPD010000121.1 GCA_947074265.1 uncultured Porphyromonadaceae bacterium | reverse complement strand
GGAGTGACTGGAGTTCAGACGTGTGATCTTCCGTTCTCGTACGTATTGCTCAGCGACTTGCGAATATTGGTTGTTTGCTTCGATTTGAGATTGTAGGTGTATAGTCCCGATTCGAAAGCTACCCAAAGCTCTGTATCTGATATGCGTTTGATATCGCGCACAAATATAGAAGGGATAATGTGTTGTACACTTTTATCTTTGAGCGAAAGCAAGAAAAGTCCATCTACGTTCGATCCTAACCATACCCCATACTCATCGTCCGTGATAGCACAGTTTACATATGCGGGACCATCGGTAATACCTCCGGCATCTCCAAAATGCTCAAATGCATTGGTCTGTGGTTTGTATTGTGCAATCTCGCCATCGTAACCAATGGCCCATACCGAGCCCGATGGATTGGCACACACCGTGCGAATACTGTATTGAAAATCGCTGTATTCCTCTGCGTTGGCCGACTCAAGGTTGTATTTATAAATCCGATTGCCCGATGCAATCCAGATGTTTTTACTCTGATCTTCTACAATATTAAAACCACCGTAAATAGCCAGGCCTTGATTATTCATTTTTGAGAAGCGGACAAATTGATCTACATCGTGCTTATATACACACAGCTCGTGCGAGGTAGCCATCCAAACATTGCCTTTACTATCGGGATGAATATCCCAAATGTAATTTGCCGTTATGCTAGTACTATCTCCTTCGATATGGGTATAAAGCTTGAAACGATTGCCATCGAAACGGTTGAGGCCGTCGGTTGTACCAAACCACATAAATCCGTTTTTATCTTGTGCGGTACAAAGCACGGTATTGTTTGACAATCCCTGCTCGTTGCGATAGTGTTTGAAATAATACTCTTTAGCTTCCGAGAGCTGAGAAATACATACAAATAAGATCAAGAAAGCGATTCTTGAGAGAAAGATGTTGTTCATGGGGATTAGATTGTTTAAAGCCCTTGCAAGATAGTTGTAAGAATCCTATCAAATATATAATAATTCAATCACAAAACTATAATTATAATGCAAAACAAGCCAATATAAACCTGCTAGTGGGAAGGTATCGTATTAATTTGTACCTTTGCAAAAAGAAAACAATATCGACCATCGCATATGAGAATAGATATCATTACCGTACTACCGGAGATGCTTACAGGCCCCCTAAACTGCTCTATCCTTAAACGAGCACAAGACAACGGTCTGGCACAAATTCACATCCATAACCTCAGAGACTACTCGACAAAAAAGCATAAAAAGATAGACGATTACCCCTTTGGCGGTGAAGCCGGAATGGTGATGCAAATAGAGCCGATCGACAGAGTCATCAGTGCCCTAAAGGCAGAGAGAGATTACGATGAAGTAATCTATACATCGCCCGATGGTGAAACCTTCGATCAGAAAATGGCAAACACGCTTTCGATGTATCAAAACCTGATCATCTTGTGTGGCCACTACAAAGGAATCGACTACCGTATTCGTGAGCATTTGATTACGAAGGAAATTTCAATTGGCGATTATGTACTTACGGGAGGCGAACTTGCGGCGGCGGTAATGTCTGACGCAATCATCCGATTGATTCCGGGTGCTATAGGCGACGAACAGTCGGCTTTGTCCGATTCGTTTCAAGACGACTTACTAGCTCCACCGGTATATACACGTCCGGCCGAATACAAGGGATGGAAAGTTCCGGATGTATTGCTTTCGGGACACGAACGTAAAATCAACGAATGGAAACTTCAACAGGCACAAGAACGCACCATGCGTCTTCGTCCGGACTTATTAAAGAAGAAGTAAAATTATCTTCACGAAGAATAAATCGTCAGGTCGGCACCTGACGATTTATTCTTCGTTTACTTTTTATACAAACCTCACTAGAAAGCTACACCGTTATACTATAGTTTGAAATTCAACCACCTATCGTCTCAAAAAAAGGATTGCATGCATCTTCTTTTCGTTTTTTTTCGACAACTTGCAATACCATTGTAAAACACACAAATTACAACAATCAACAATACTATGAATCGAAGAGACTTTCTACTTAAATCGACTATTGGCGCGGCAACACTTGGCATATCACCTCTATCAGGCGCTAACCTTTCTTCCGTTTTGGGCTCATCAGCTCCATCAAACAAAATCAAGGTAGCCTTGATCGGTTGCAAAGGCATGGGTTGGAGCAACTTGAATACTTTTCTTCAGTTTCCCGAGGTAGAGTGCATCTCTTTGTGCGACGTAGACGATCAGTGGCTCAATAAACGAGCAAAAGATGTGGAAGATAAATCGGGCAAAAGGCCCAAACAGCTTGTCAAAGACTGGCGAAAAGTGATTGACAACAAAGACGTCGACTTGGTTATTATCGGCACACCCGATCATTGGCATTGCCTCCCTACCATTTATGCTTGTCAAGCTGGCAAAGATGTGTATGTAGAAAAACCGCTTTCGAATACCATCGAAGAGTGCGAGCTCATGGAGAAAGCCGCACGTAAATACAACCGCATCGTACAGGTGGGACAATGGCAACGAAGCGATCCGCATTGGGATCAGGCTGCTCAGTTTGTAAAAGACGGAAAGATTGGCAAGGTACGCACCGTAAAGGTTTGGGCCTATCAAGATGGCAAAGCCTCTCTTCCTGTTCTTCCCAATTCGGTGATTCCGGCCGGTGTAGATTACGACATGTGGTTGGGACCGGCACCCAAGATGCCGTTCAACGAGCATCGCTTTCATTACAACTTTCGCTTCTTTTGGGACTATGCCGGAGGTTTGATGTCTGACTGGGGCGTGCATCTTCTCGACTATGCAATGGAGGGAATGAATGCCGAATTACCCAAAAACATCTTGGCCTCGGGTGGCAAATTTGCTTATCCCAACGACGCAATGGAAACGCCCGATACGCTGATGTCTATATACAGTTATCCCGAGTACAACATCATTTGGGATCATGCCTGCGGAATCAATCACGGCTTGTATGACAGGCGCGAAGGGGTAGCATTTTTCGGAGAAAACGGAACATTGGTACTTGACCGACGCGGATGGGAAGTGATTCCGGTGGTATCAAACAAGCAACCTCGAATGGATGCCGTAGCCATGATAAAGGGCGAAGGAAAAGGGCTTTACAATCATGCACAAAATACACTCGAGGCAATGCGTACACGACAAATGCCCAATGCCGATGTTGCTATCGGTGCGAAAGTGGCAAAACTTTGTCACTTTGCGAATATCTCTTCGCGCGTAGGCAGCGGATTGGTTTGGGACGAAGCCACACATCAATTCATAGGCAACGACCAGGCCAATATGTTGGCCAAAGCCTATTACCGCGCACCGTGGGAACTGCCAAAGATCGTATAAGACACTATATGACAAAAGCCTGTACAGACCAGATCCGTACAGGCTTTTGTTGCATATAATGCTTTCGTTGTATGTCAGGTATATGTTACTTATTTTCTGAATCAATGTAACGAGCCAATCCTCCTTGTGAAGTTTCTTTGTATAAAGAAGGTAGGTCGTGTCCTGTTTGACGCATTACTTGTACTACTTTGTCGAAACTAACACGGTGCTTACCATCCGAAAACGAAGCATAAGCATTCGCATCTAGTGCTCTGGCTGCCGCAAAAGCATTGCGTTCGATGCATGGAATCTGAACCAATCCGCAGATAGGGTCGCAGGTAAGACCTAAGTGATGCTCGAGTCCCATCTCGGCAGCATACTCGATTTGAGCAGGGCTACCACCAAAGAGTTGACACGCTGCTGCCGCAGCCATTGCGCAAGCAACACCAACCTCTCCTTGGCAACCAACTTCGGCTCCCGATACGGAAGCGTTGGTACGTACTACGTTTCCGAATAGTCCGGCAGTAGCAATTGCTCGCAATATTCTCGAATCGCGGAAATCACGCGTTTCTTTCAGATAATACATCACACCGGGAAGAACTCCGCACGATCCGCAAGTAGGAGCTGTTACAATTACGCCTCCTCCTGCATTCTCTTCCGATACGGCAAGCGCGTATGCATAAACCATACCGCGACCTTTCATCGTTGCCGAGTAGCCTTTTGCACGAATCAGGTAGTTCGAAGCCTTTCTTCTCACCCCTAGTCCGCCCGGCAATACGCCTTGTGCTTCGAGTCCTCGCTGTACTGAATCTTGCATAGCTTGCCACACCTCGGCTAGGTAATCCCAAATCTCAGGACCTTCGCAGCGTTCTACATATTCCCAGTAGTCGCAGCCTTCACGCTCGCACCATGCTTGAATATCCGCAATGTGTTGGTAGTTGTATACCTCTGTAGCTTTGTTTTCATTCATTTCTTCATTGGCAAGCGCTCCGCCTCCAATGCTGTAGATGCGCCAGCTATCTGTTTCCTTGCCGTCTGCATCAAATGCTTTAAAGTCCATTCCATTGGGATGAAATGCCAAAAAAGTTTCCGGCTCCCACAAGATAGTAGTAGGTGCGGCTGCTTGCAACACTTGCAAGATGGCAGCATCGGTCATATGCCCTTTGCCGGTAGCGGCCAAACTACCATACAATGTAACAGTAAAATGATCTGCTGCCTTGTTTCTTTCCAGAAACATTTCGGCTGCTCTTCTTGGCCCCATGGTATGACTACTGGACGGTCCGTGCCCGATTCTAAAGATCTGTCTTATCGACTCCATAGCAATGCGTATTTTCTAACAAGGATTCTATATAAACTCAATTCTTGAATGATTCAATATATTGAACATTCAGCAACGAAGATACTCATTTTTTAATAGGGATAAAGGGATCAAAGAATTCTTTTATATCAAATTTTATATGAGATTTGTCGTGGGTTATGTGGCGTTTTATTTCTGTATTTACTTACGAAAAAATCTTTACTTGTAACTTATAATATCCTGCAGGTTATCTTTTCTATATATCGTAATGCGCTTTCCTTCTGATACAAATATTTAAATAAAAAAATTGACTACATTGAGAATTAAGATTTGCTCTTGACTAAACATTGTGCAAATGTACAATCATTAGAAACCAAGATGTTATACATTCAGACATTCATTTTATAAATAATAACACAAACATATCTACTTCTTTAAACTTGTGTCTCAATTTATCATAGTTTACAATGCATCTATTTTACATTTCAAAGTTTTACGTAGTTCTGATGGTGTTTTTCCATATTGTGTTTTACAGAAACGATTGAAGTGGGCAGGAGAAGAAAAACCAAACTCATCGATTATAGTCGCAAAGTCGACATCTGCAAATGAAAGTTTGTATTGGATATGCTTTGATTTCTGTTTAAGCATCCATTGATATGCCGATTCGTCAAATTCTTCCTTAAATTTCTTTTTAAAGTTAGACAAACCGTACCCTAATAGCATTGCAAGTTCTTCTACAGTCTTTGCATCTCGATATTTTGTCATTACACTTGTTTTGAAATCGATGGAATTACCCACCAATGGATAGAAAAATTCGGCCAATTCTTCCTTTGTATAATATGCCCTATAAAGAATTAGTATTTCACTTGATTTTATCTCATGATAATAGGTACAACTAAGTCCGTCATCAAGACAATCAGACAATAGATCTAGAAACTTCAAAATCGGACGTTTAATTGTAAATGGCTTGAAATCGTAAGTTATTTGTTCAGTATATGCAGATAAATTCTGTAAAGAGTATTTATTACATAAGTGTGAGATATGATCAAACATAAACGCTATAAATTTACTCTTTGCATCTACTTTTCCATATACATGTGATGACTTAGGTAATAAAATCATCTCTCCTTTGGTCATAGACTGTAAGGTATTTTCATTACATGCAATAGAAACACTTCCTTCTAGTACAAATT
>CAMTPD010000120.1 GCA_947074265.1 uncultured Porphyromonadaceae bacterium | reverse complement strand
CCGATCTGGATTTGATTGATTTATCACTAACAAATCAGTAAG
Source organism: uncultured Porphyromonadaceae bacterium (assembly GCA_947074265.1). Classification (GTDB taxonomy): domain Bacteria; phylum Bacteroidota; class Bacteroidia; order Bacteroidales; family CAMTPD01; genus UBA12018. The sequence continues at coordinate 5,772 of CAMTPD010000120.1, read as the reverse complement.
AATGTTTTGATGATTTATAAAATGTTGTTGTGCATTTGTTCCGGGAATGTCTTTCTTTTCTTTCTCAAGAATGTTCTTGCTTGAATAAAATAGACTTCGATTCAGAATACGTGCAAACTTATCCGATGCAATTTGATTTCCATTTGCCAAGTGTGATGAAATAAGCTGATTGAGTACGGATGGAGTTAGCCCTTCGATATTCATAGCCTCGGTCGCTCTACGTACAACCTCTCCATATAATCCTAGTTCGGAGTAAATAATACTACCGTATAAACTTTGTGTTGCATTGGCTCCATTCCAAGGAATAAACAGCGATTCGAGACCAAAACTCTGACGATACGAAAAGAACTCAGTTTCAAAACGGCCGGTCTTATATAGGGCAATGTTTGTCAAAATATTTATCAATTGGTTTTTGCCACGATATTCTTTGGCAATATCTAAGACTTGATTCCATTGCTCATGATCTGCACAGTGTTGAGCTTGAATCATTCTTTTCTCTCGAATGTCAAATGTTTTTGTCAGTGCAAATATACCAATAGAAGTATAAACCAAGACACAAAAATAGGGGATATAGGTTGAGTAGCGGTTTGCCTTCAATAGATGTGTAATACAACCGAGAGCCAACATTGCAAGTATGCAATAAGTTGTAGGTAGCATTTGCTTTGTTACGAAGGGTTCCGCATAATGTGTCAAGTGATTGATGATTTCAAATGAAAATATACTCCACAGAGCAATGCTTATAAATGATATGCTAGCCCATGCGTATTGCTTATAGAAAGGCAAGCAGCTTTGTTTGCGACATAACGAATAAATAATACTAATCAGTACAACTGCAAGAAGTATCGTAAAACTAATACCACAGATGTAATACATTAAAGATGAAAGGATACATCCGCTAATGATACTTGTTTTTATTCCGAATCTTGATGAATAAAGCCAGAGTAATGAGGCTAAGCAATTCAAAACAACTACAACAATATTAAGTGGCAAAAACTCAATTCTGAAGAAACGAATCAGTAAGTAAATCACAGGTATCAGTGCCAATGAAAAGTAATCTTTAGTTCCGAAGACTTTTCTATTCATGCGGTTTGTCAATGCTAATATTCCTGTAAATAAAACTCCCAGAGAAATTGCACCTGAAACGGTGTGAATAAAAAATTGAGAAACAAAAGAGCTGATCCAACTGGCTATTCCTCCCGGAGCAGTAGCATATGTTGCCAACCATGTAGTTGAATAAAGGAACAGAGGGGTGTGTTGCTCGTGGTATCTAGGGATATAGTCGAAATAGCCGGTAAATAACCAACAGCAAGTCGCGAATAATAAAATAGATGTGATTATTATATTGTGTTTCATTGAGAGGCGTATAAAAGAGAAGAAGAGACCACTATCCAATTATGGATAAATGGTCTCTTTTCTATTTAGTATAAAAGATAATGGCTTGAGACCATTAATTAATAGCCAGGGTTTTGAGTCAACTTCGGATTCAAGTCAATCTCAGTTTGAGGAATTGGCATCAAGTAATTGTGATCTTCGTAGCGACTTCCTGCTAGTTTGACAGGCTCGCCAACATACAATTCACAAGAATTACCATCTGCAGACATCGTGTAGTTCAATCCGTAGAAAGGTGCATTCAATACTTCTTTTGCAATACCCCATCGACGAATGTCCCACATACGTTTGCTACCTTCCATCGCAAACTCTACACGCCATTCGTTACGAATGCGTTGACGTAGGGTTTCTTGATCTGCCGCAAATGTAGGGAGTGTTGCGTTTGTGTTTTGAAGTGGAGGCATTCCGGCACGTATTCTTACTCTGTTTACCGCCTCGTATACTGAAGCATCAGGACCACTCAGTTCATTCTTTGCTTCTGCATAAGTCAATAGAACTTCAGCAAAGCGGATTACATGCCAATCTTTACCCATATCCCAACCGGCACCTTGAGGGTCGATGCTAGGATCTAAGTATTTTTGGTTGTAATATCCTGTTGCTGTAGCGTCATTGTGCTGACCGATACCGGTATTTCCGCTCGATTTAAGAGGTGCAACTTTGATCGTTTCTCCATACATCTCTTCTCCATCATGCAATACACATACCTCAAGACGAGGGTCACGGTTGCTAAATGGTTCAGTTGCTTCGTATAAAGGCGAAGATGTAATAGGAGCACCGTCGATACATTCAAAAGCATCTACTAAACTTTGTGTAGGATTGATACCACCCCAGCCTTTGGTAGGGAAACAGCCCCAGCCAATGATGTAGTTGGTTTTTTCAGGAGCTTTGAATTGTCTTACAAGAATTGCTTCGCTACAAGCTTCTTGGCTTTCCCAAAATAGTTCAGCATATTTGCCTGTACCCTCTGCATCAAACAATTCATATTGTTTGCTATCAATAACAGCTTTAGACGCGTCTACAGCTACTTGGAAGTCTTTGAAATACAATGCAGCACGAGCTTTCATGGCTAATGCGGCACCTTTAGTGATGCGTCCGTACTTATCAGCCGGCCATTGTTCTGGAAGATTTGCAATTGCAAAATCGAAGTCTTCCATGATTTTTGTATATACTTCTTTATAATCGGTACGAGTTACACCTTCTAGTTCGCTGATGTCAAGTGTTTTGTCAATGTAAGGAACATCTCCATAGTTTTGGATCAGTCCGAAATAAATGAAAGCACGTAAAAACTTACCTTCTCCAATTACTTTTTTCTTTTCTGTTTCATCGTAATTGGGAATATTATCGATGTTTTCAAAAAGCTTGTTACATGCTCTGATGGCTTTGTAGTCATCGCCCCAGCCAAAGTTACTAGGGTCATAAATTCCTTTTGAAACATTTCCGGCAGCCCATTTAATACCATGCACAGCATTGTCTGAATTGATGTCGCCATCGATGTCACCGTTACCATCACCCGGCATTACCCTACGGTAAATATCTGCAACAAACATTTCGGCGTCTGTTGGAGTTTTCCAGAAGCTGGCATCCGAAAGTTCTTCCTCCGGATATTTATCTAAAAAGTCGTTGCAAGAGCTCAACCCAAGAAGAGTTACTGATGCAAACAAATAAATTGAGATATATTTTAATTTCATAATGCTCGATCGTTGAGTTTTATTTAGAATGTTACTTTAAGACCTAAAGAGTATTTACGTACGTTTGAATAATATCCACCACGTGTGTCTGCCGGAGATTCCGGATCGATTCCATCAAGTCCATCAATCGTGAATAAGTTTTCTCCTGTAAGGAATACTTTAACTCGTTCTATACCAGCTTTAGCAGTAAGAGCTGAAGGAAGGGTATATCCAAGTGTTAAGTTCTTCAAGCGAACATACGATGTGTTTTGTAGCCAGAAAGATGATGTCTCGAAGTTCTTTTGGTCACTGATTGTCAAACGAGGATATGAAGCATCGTGATTGTCTGGAGTCCAACGGTCAAGGTGACGTTCCATAACTTTACCACCATTAAAGAAAGCGTAAGAAGCTTCTCCTGTGTAGTAAGCACAAACATCGAAAGCACCTTGGAAGAACATACTCAAGTCGAAGTTTTTATAAAACAAATTGGCACCAAGACCGGCAGTCCATTTAGGGAAGTCTGTACCAATAACCGTACGATCATCACCATTGATTTTGCCATCGCCATTTAAGTCTACATACTTGATGTCTCCAAGCTTTTCAGTACCGGTACGTTTTGGATATGTATCAAGATCTTCTTGTGTATTGAAGAATCCATTTGCTTTATAGCCATAGAATGAACCAATAGACTCTCCCTCGATGTACCAATATTTACCATTATCCGGATTAGGACCTTCTGTTCCTTCCATATTGGTAATCTTATTATGCACATAGGCTATGTTGGCAGTAATATCGTATCTGAAGTTAGGACCTACAGAGTTGTTGTGCCCGATTTGCAAATCGAATCCCATGTTTTCTACACTACCTGCATTTTGAGCAGGAGCTCCCATTCCTAAGATTCCCGGAACCGGAAGCTTCAAAAGCATGTCGTTGGTTTTCTTTTTGTATCCTGCAAACTCAAAGCTCAATCTGTTTTCAAAGAAGCCAGCCTCAAGTCCAATTTCATAGTTTTCTACTGTAGCCCATTTCAAGTTAGGGTTTACATAGCGAGTTTCATAAATTGTAGAGTATAACCCATTGTTAAACATATAGCTTTCATAGCCGTATGTTGCAATAGCCGGATACATTTCGTTGATCTCTTCATTACCTGTGCGTCCCCAACCTAAGCGAAGTTTTAAGTTAGATAACCAGTTTTGATCAAGATTTTTCATGAAATCTTCTTCTGTGATTCTCCATGCTGCAGAAAGAGCAGGGAAGGCTCCCCATCTATTGTTTTTAGGGAAACGAGAAGATGCATCGAAACGAACATTTGCTTCAAACAAATAGCGATCGGCAAAATCGTATTGGGCTCTACCGAAATAAGAGCGACGAGCAATACCATTACCACCATCGTTGTTTGTTTGAGATGATTTGTCTAATGTATTCAGTGAGTTTCCAAGCTCATTGTTACCTCCGCCTTTGCGTGAAGCTTCGGTGTATTTGTAGTTATGATCTACTTGTTCAAAACCAGCAAGAACAGCAAGTCCGTGTTTGCCCCATTTTTCATTGTAGTTGGCAAGAACCTGTGTAGTATACCAGTTCCAAGTGTAATAATTGTCGTAACCTTCTCTCAAGCCGGAATCTTTAATATTTGTTCCTTGGCCATATTTGAAGTTCGTTTTGAAACCTTCATTATTGCGGAAATCGTTACGTACCGAGAATAATCCCTTTACTGAAAGGTTTGGTAAGAAATTAATTGTTGCATGAATTGTACCATTTACTTGTTGATTCATGCTTTTGCGATGTCCGTCTTGTCCTTCTGTTGCAACCGGATTGTCTTGTCCCATGTAATGGAATGAACCATCTTCGTTATATACAGGAACGGTTGGATTAATACGATTCGAGAATTGTACAAGACTAGAAGCACTATTCCATCCATCATGAGATGTCCCTCTGTAACCAGAAAGATTCAATCCAGCAGAAAGCCATTTCGTAATCTCTGAGTTAATAACCGAGCGAGCGTTGAAACGACGATATTTGTTTGCATCGATAATACCGTTTTGTTGCGTATAACCAATCGATGCATTGTATGTTGTTTTTTCTGTACCTCCGTTTATCGAAACATTGTGCATTGTTTCAAAACCATGCTTTTTAAATGTTTCTCCATACCAATCGGTGTCAGGGTGGGTATAAGGAGATGTTCCGTTTCTGTATAGTTCAATATCTTCAGGTGTATATTTTAATACAGCATTCGGGTTTTCATTCAATGTAGCCTCGTTGTAAAGTGTTGCATAATCTGCAGAACCTAAATATTTAAAACGAGTGACAGGAGAGGTTAGAGAGACATTTCCAGAATAGCTTACGCGTGGTCTTTCTCCTTTTTTACCTTGTTTTGTAGAAATAACGATAACCCCATTCGCTGCTTGTACCCCGTAAATAGCTGCAGAAGAAGCATCTTTAAGTACAGTCAAGCTTTCGATGTCATTCGGGTCGATAGTGTCCATGCTTCCTGGTACACCATCTACAATTACAAGCGGACTAGCTGCGTTAATTGAGTTTTTACCACGAATAGTAATCGATCCAGATTGTCCACCGGGTGCACCAGGGCGTTGGATCCCCTCTTTTCAAATCGATTCGTGGTATCGAAATCACTGAACAATTCCCACGGATGGCATGGGCGGATGCTATGAAAGATGACGGTAGCGACAAACATGATATTCGCTTGGGAATGCAGTTT
>CAMTPD010000119.1 GCA_947074265.1 uncultured Porphyromonadaceae bacterium | reverse complement strand
AGAGCAGGTACTATTTGGGTGGTGGGTCATTCTCAGCACTGCAGTAACACTGACGCGGTGGGGGTGTGTTAGTGTGTGGTAGATGGAGCTAAGAAAATGTTTGACAAAGCTGCTCAAGCTAGCCCAAGCACTCCAGAAACATATATGAACCTTGGTTTGATCTCTCTTGTAAACGGAGACAAAGCTAAAGCTCAACAATATTTTGGTAACGCTGCCGGTGTAGCTGAGTTGAACGAAGCTCTTGGTGTTCTTTACCTAGAACAAGGTGAATATGCTAAAGCTGTAAATGCTTTCGGTGCAGTTAAAAGTAACAATGCTGCTTTGGCTCAAATCTTGACAAAAGACTACAGCAAAGCTCAAGCTACTTTAAATGCAATCGATGTTGATCAAGCAGACGCTACTACAGACTATCTAAAAGCAATCGTTGCTGCTAGAACAAACAATGTAGATGGTGTTGTTAGCAACTTGAAAGCTGCAATTTTGAGAGATAGATCTATGGCTAAAGAAGCTGCTAGTGATCTTGAATTTGCTAAGTTTGCAACTAACTCTGCTTTCTCAAGCCTAGTAAAATAATTCCGGTTACGGAAAAATGATATTAAAGGAGGTTCCTTCGGGTGCCTCCTTTTTTTATATCTATACGAGACTTATATCGTTAGAGGTTTAGATTGGTTTGCTTTGCAGAGTTGGTAATTAGCCTGTCAAATATACGTCGGAGTACATGCGTATCCGCGATGCCGGGGTTATATCGAACTCGTTTTTTTTCTACAATATAATGGGCGGCAGCACTACTAGCACACGCTTTATAGCCAGTGTGTTACGATGTGTTCGTGGTGCAGACATCAAAATTCCTTATTGAAAACTTTTTGAAGGCTTTTGCGGGTTTTAGGCTTATGTCTCTATGGTATAGCAGTTTAAGCTAGAACAGACATGCTTATTTTGACTGTGTTAAAATGTAAAGCTGTTGACTGTTAGTTGTTTAGTGTGTGTGGCGCAAAAGGTTTAATTGCGATGTAATCGATGCTTTGTGGTTGAAGAGAAGTGGGATGTATATAAAAAAATAGAGGCCGCCTCAATGAGACGACCTCCCTCTAATATATAGAGCAAAAGAAACTATTATCTAGTTTATTTCTTCGCACGTTTGCGATCGTTCTCATCAAGAAGGATCTTGCGAAGACGAAGATAGTTAGGCGTAATTTCTACGTACTCATCTTCTTTAATGTATTCCAATGAATCTTCCAAACTGAAAATGATTGGAGGAGCTAGTTTAGCTTTGTCGTCGGCACCAGAAGCACGCATGTTGGTAAGCTTCTTCGATTTAGTAACATTCACTACAAGGTCACCCTCTTTTGAATGTTCACCTACGATTTGTCCGGCATAAACTTCTTCTTGCGGAGATACGAAGAAGCGTCCGCGGTCTTGTAGTTTGTCAAGAGCGTAAGCAAAAGCTGTACCTTGCTCCATCGAAATAATAGATCCGTTTTGGCGACGTTCGATATCTGCTTTCATTGGTTGATATTCCAAGAATCGGTGTGCCATGATAGCTTCACCAGCCGAAGCAGTAAGGACGCTGTTGTTAAGTCCGATAATACCTCTTGATGGAATCATAAATTCCAAGTGGATACGATCATTCTTAGCTTCCATCATGGTCATTTCACCACGACGACGTGTAACAAGGTCAATAATCTTGCTCGATGATTCTTCAGGAACGTTGATGGTAAGTTGTTCTACAGGCTCACATTTAACACCGTCGATTTCCTTGATGATAACTTGAGGCTGTCCTACCTGCAACTCATATCCTTCACGACGCATTGTTTCAATAAGAACGGAAAGGTGAAGTACACCACGGCCAAATACAAGCCATGCGTCTGCACTTTCTGTCGGAACCACGCGAAGCGCGAGGTTTTTATCTAGTTCTTTTTGTAGGCGTTCGTAAATATGACGCGAAGTTACATATTTTCCGTCTTTTCCAAAAAAAGGAGAGTCATTAATTGTAAATAACATCGACATTGTTGGTTCGTCGATCGCAATTGGCTCCAATGGTTCTGGTTCTAGGAAGTCAGCAATACTGTCTCCGATCTCGAAACCTTCGATACCGATAAGCGCGCAAAGGTCACCTGACTGAACAGATTCCACTTTTCTACGACCCAATCCTTCGAATACGTTAATTTCTTTAATTCTTGATTTAACCATTGAGCCATCACGCTTGCAAAGCATTACGTCTTGGTTCTCTTTCAATTCGCCACGGTGTACGCGACCAATTGCGATACGGCCTACATATTTAGAATAATCTAAAGATGTGATCAACATCTGAGGAGTACCCTCTAGGTGCTCAGGAGCCGGGATATATTCGATGATAGCATCAAGAAGAGAGAAAATATCTTCTTTTGGTTGTTTCCAGTCTTCCGACATCCAACCTTGTTTAGCAGAACCGTAAATTGTATGGAAATCAAGCTGCTCCTCTGTAGCATCCAAGCTAAACATAAGATCGAATACCATCTCATGTACTTCGTCTGGACGACAGTTTGGTTTGTCAACTTTGTTTACAACAACAATAGGTTTAAGTCCGAGTTGTAATGCTTTTTGAAGCACGAAACGTGTTTGAGGCATTGGCCCTTCAAAAGCATCAACAAGCAATAAACAGCCGTCGGCCATGTTCAGTACTCGCTCTACCTCTCCACCAAAGTCGGCGTGTCCCGGAGTGTCAATAATATTAATCTTACAATCTTTGTAGTTGATCGATACGTTCTTTGCAAGAATCGTAATACCTCTTTCGCGTTCAAGATCATTACTATCCAAAAACTGATCAATTTCAGCTTTGTCTTCACGGAACAACTTTCCTGCCAATAGCATTTTGTCAACGAGCGTAGTCTTACCGTGGTCTACGTGCGCAATAATCGCAATGTTTCTAATCTTTTGCATCTAGACTTAATTTGTGGGTGCAAAGGTACAAGAAATAAATTGAAAGAAAAAAGAAGCAAAAGTTATTGTTAATCAAAAAGTAATGAATATCTTTGCATCCAATATTTCATATATCATTATTAATAAGTTAAAGTACTAAATCATGTATTTAGATTCAGCTAAAAAGAAAGAAATCTTCGAAAAGTACGGAAAGTCTAACACTGATACTGGGTCAGCAGAGTCTCAGATTGCTTTGTTTTCATACCGTATTTCTCATTTGACTCAACACTTGAAGTCAAACCACAAAGATTATAGCACTGAGAGAGCTCTTAAAATGTTGGTAGGTAAACGTCGTCGTTTGCTAGATTACCTTAAGCACATCGAAATCGAAAGATACCGTGCTATCATTAAAGAACTAGGTATCAGAAAGTAATTCTTTTTGAACAAGATCTTAAAAGGTCGGAGCGTTTTACGTTCCGACCTTTTTTTATCCCTTTAATGCCGTGAATACGTTAGTGCTATTGCGAATTATTATACTTTTAATGGTAATGATTGAAATTATATGCTATTTTTGCCGTGTATAGTGTCAATTTGAAACATGAAAAAGCTAACCGCTTTACAATCATAAATAGCAAAAGCATGGAAATGAACAAAAGCAAAGTCGGTGCTAAAGTAGAAGCATTGCGTCAGAGCAGAAATCTTTCTGTAGAAGAACTAGCCGAACGTTCCGGTCTTAGCACGGAACAAATAAACCACATTGAAAAAGATGAACATGTACCATCTTTATCGCCACTGATCAAAATCGCTCGTGTATTGGGAGTACGTTTAGGTACATTCTTAGACGACAACAATGACTTTGGCCCAATTGTATGCCGAAGTGGAGAACATGCCGATGGTATTTCCTTTTCAAACAACGATGTAACTTCTCGTAAACATATGGACTATTACTCGCTGGCAAAGCAAAAGTCGGGTCGTCATATGGAGCCATTCATAATTAATATAGAAGCATCCGAAGGGGCAGACTTTGTCATGTCTACACACGAAGGAGAAGAATTTATCTTTGTCTTGGATGGAGTTGTAGAGATCAACTACGGTAAGCACAAATATATATTAGAAGAAGGAGATAGTATTTATTACGACTCAATTGTTGCACATCATGTACATGCAGCGCCGGGCAATACTGCGCGTATATTAGCTGTTGTCTATACTCCGATTTAAAATAAAGATACCATGTCACATACAGTAGAGCTAACAAACCGTACGATAGGACAATTTCTAGAACACTGGGCAAAAACAACGCCCGATAAAGAATACATGGTATATTCCGACCGCGATCTTCGTTTTACGTGGAAAGAGTTTAACGAACGTGTCGACAATATGGCCAAGGGGTTGATGTCGATAGGTGTGCGCAGCGGTACACATGTAGGTATTTGGGCTACGAATGTTCCTGATTGGCTCACCTTTTTGTACGCAGGAGCAAAGATTGGAGCCGTACTCGTAACGGTAAATACCAATTACAAACAAAACGAACTTGAATTTCTGGTAGAAGATGCCGATATACACACCCTTTGTATAACAGAAGGAGTGTTTGACGGCAGTTATATTGATATGACGTATGAGTTGCTACCCGAACTCAAAACGCAGCAACGCGGCTATATCAAAAGTGAACGTTTTCCGAAGTTGAGAAATGTTGTTTACATCGGTCAGGAGAAGCACCGAGGCATGTACAACACCTCCGAGTTATTGCTACTCGGACAAAACGTCGACGATGAAGTACTGATAGCAGAGAAAAGCAAAGTGGATTGCCACGATGTGGTGAACATGCAATATACATCCGGTACAACAGGCTTTCCAAAGGGAGTAATGCTAACGCATCACAACATCGTCAACAACGGATATTTCTGTGGCGAAGGCATGGGCTTTACGGGCGATGATAAGCTGTGCTGCTGTGTGCCATTATTTCATTGCTTCGGAATTGTATTGGCAACGATGAACTGTCTTACTCACGGATGCACACAAGTAATGGTAGAAAAGTTTGACCCGTTGGTGGTGTTGGCTTCTATCCACAAAGAACGTTGTACGGCGCTTTATGGAGTTCCTACCATGTTTATTGCAGAGCTTAATCATCCGATGTTTGATCTGTTTGACCTTACCTCACTACGTACCGGAATTATGGCAGGAGCCCTTTGTCCGATCGAACTAATGCGAAAGGTAACAGACAAAATGCACATTACGCATATAACTAGTGTGTACGGACTTACCGAAAGCTCACCGGGCATGACACACACAACGCTCGACGATCCGTTCGAAGCCCGTTGTACGACAGTAGGAAAACCATTTCCATTCACCGAGGTTGCAGTGATCGACCCCGAAACCGGCGAACTTTGTCCTCCGGGAGTACAAGGAGAGATGTGTTGTCGCGGTTATTTAGTAATGAAAGGATACTATAAAAATCCGCAAGCAACAGCCGAAGCCATCGATGCCGACGGATGGTTGCACAGTGGAGACTTAGGTATTTTGGGTGAAGACGGCAACTACCGCATCACCGGACGTATCAAAGACATGATCATTCGAGGCGGCGAAAACATTTATCCGCGCGAGATCGAAGAGTTTTTGTACCATCTCGAAGGCGTAAAAGATGTACAAGTAGCAGGCATTCCATCCGACCGATACGGGGAAGAAGTAGGTGCTTTTGTGATTTTGCATCCGGGAGCCGACGTAACCGAAAGCGACGTGAAAGACTTTTGTCGTGGTAAAATAGCCCGTCATAAGATTCCGAAATACGTATTCTTTGTCGATGCCTTTCCGATGACAGGCAGCGGAAAGATTCAGAAGTTCAAACTCAAAGACGTAGGGCTCGCCTTACTCAAAGAGCAAGACATCGTTCCTGTATAGAATTTATAAAAACAAAACGATACAATCAAAGCAT
>CAMTPD010000118.1 GCA_947074265.1 uncultured Porphyromonadaceae bacterium | reverse complement strand
AAAAGGAAGTACACTCTTACGCTACACGACGATCTTCCGATCTATGATGAACTTTGCAATGAAGCTTACTGACAACAGGGAAGAAGCACAAGACCTTTTACAAGACACAACATTGAAAGCTATTGACAATCAAGAGAAGTTTGTTGATAATGTCAACTTTAAGGGTTGGGTATTGACGATCATGCGTCATACGTTCATAAACAACTACCATAAAGTACTGCGCACACAGACAGTAGTAGATCAGGAAATTGATCTTTACAATGTAACAGTTACAACCGATAGCGGCTTTGAATCTCCAGACGGTGCATACGCCATGAACGAGATCAACAAAGCAATCGCCGACTTGAACGACGAACTTAAAGTTCCTTTTTCAATGTTTGTTACCGGTTATAAGTACAACGAAATTGCTGAAGAACTTAATTTGCCATTGGGTACAATTAAAAGCCGCATCTTCTTTGCACGCAAAACGTTACAATTGAAACTTAAGGATTTTAGATAAAACATAAAATATGGATTAGGGCATGCTTGGCTTCGGGAGAAGGTAAGCATGCATTTTTTTTGCCCAAAACGAAGCTTAATTCCATTTCTTACCAACATTAAGCTTAGACACGACCGTGTACACAACTTAGACAGGTATATGACAAGAATGCATCACGTACCTGTACACATCTTAGACACGTACCTGTCTAAGCTTAACTTATACGACAAATGTCCTTACTATTACTCATAATTCAACTTATTGTACTCAATAATAGATCCTATAACTCGCATAAATGAGATGATATAAAAACGCCCCGCACTATTTGCTTTGAAGGCAAACGGTGCGGGGCGTGCTTGTATAGTCGAATGTGGGTTACTTCGTTTTCTTGCCGTTTAGGATGGCGTTGTATTCTTTATCATCCTTGATAAGCTGCAATGCTTTGAGGTAAGCGTCGTTTACTTCATTGATGATTTCGTAATAGGCGCCCATATCGTACAAGTCGCGTGCAATCAAGGCTTTGATCTGTAGTTTGATCAATGGCAATGCTTTGTCGTATTGCTCTTGATTGAACTCAATCTTTTCGGCTGCGGCAAGTGCCAACAAGTCGTCGAGCATTGCTTGGTTTACTTCGAAGTCTTTAGCAAAGGCTTCACTTGTTTTGTAAGCAGCTTTGAGTTCGTTTCTACTGCGATCCATTACGTTCATTGCCTCACGGTTGATCAGGCCTTGTGCCAACAGGTTGCGATGGTAGTTGGTAAACAGGGTTGTATCGAGTGGGATAAACACGTCGGGCATAATGCCTCCGCCACCGTAAACGGTACGTTTGTTTTTAAGTGTTTCGTAACGCAACGAGTCGGAAAACTTGATGCTGTCTTGGTTCATCATTTCACCATGTTTGAAGCGTTCGTTGAAGTCCATCATATAGTCTTCGCTGTCGCCTTTTACATACGGCTTTTGAATAGAGCGGCCGGTTGGTGTGTAATAGCGGGCTACTGTGAGGCGAATCAACGAACCGTCGGGCAATGGTAGTGGCTTTTGTACCAAACCTTTACCAAAGGTGCGACGGCCTACAATGACACCGCGATCCCAATCTTGAATAGCTCCACTCACGATTTCACTAGCCGAAGCCGAACCTTCATCTACCAAAACAATCAGTTTGCCTTGTTCGAATTGTCCTTTGCTGGATGCATTGGCATCTTCGCGCGGTTGTTCGCGTCCTTCGGTATAGACAATGAGCTCGTTATTCCCTAAGAATTCATCTGCCAAGTCGATTGCGGCATTTAAATATCCGCCACCGTTGCCTTGCAAATCGAGAATCAAGTTTTTCATTCCCTGCTTCTTCAAGTCGGCAAGTGCATCCTTGATTTCGTCGCCGGTTGTAGCGGCAAAGCGATTTAGCTTGAGATATCCGGTCTCTTTATCCACCATAAAGGCTGCGTCGAGACTGTGAATAGGGATCTTATCACGTATGATTTTGAATTCGATAAGCTCGGGTTTATTATTACGCATTACTTTGACCGAAACTTGCGAACCTTTAGGTCCTTTCAATCGGCTCATAATGTCGCTTGTCTTCATATCTACGCCCGAGATCACGGTATCGTTTACCATGATGATGCGGTCGCCTGCCATAAGACCAACTTTCTCTGATGGTCCGCCTGGAATAACCTGAATCACGTAAAGCGTGTCGGTAAGCATGTTGAACTGGATACCAATACCATCGAAATTACCTTGCAATGGTGCGGTGAGTTCTTTTGTTTCTTCCACATCGGTATACGTAGAGTGCGGATCGAGCTTGTCGAGCATTCCACGTATTGCGTCTTCAACAATTTTTGTGTTGTTTACAGAGTCTACATACAAACTAGAGATTGCATATAGTGCCATGGATAGTTTTCGTCCGTCTTGATTGCTTGGTTGCGCAAATGCCGATAGCGACACAACGGAAAGAAGTAAAAAGATTAACTTGTGCTTCATAACTTAATTTACTGATTTTTCTTCGGAAGAAACTCCGAAACATCCTTACCAAATCGATACAGTTCTCTCACTACAGATGAGCTGATGTGCGCATATTCTACATCGGTAAATAAGATCATCGTATCCACGTCGGATATTTTCCGGTTGATGTCGGCAATGTTCTTTTCGTATTCAAAATCAAACACCGATCTTACGCCGCGAATGATAAAAGCTGCGTCTTGCTCTTTGGCAAAATCGACCGTCAGATTATCGTATGCCGCCACCTTTACGCGTGGGTCGTCGGCATAGAGATCTCTGATCGTCTGCAATCGCTCTTCTAGTGTAAACAGTGTGCGCTTCATATCGTTTATACCGATTGCGATTATTAACTCATCTACCAGATTGAGCGAACGCTTCACGATGGAATCGTGCCCTTTGGTAAAGGGATCAAACGTTCCGGGAAATAGTGCACGTTTCATGCGTTATATTTTTCGTCGTTGTGTTATTGCTTATGCGAGATCTTCTTCTACCACCAGGTTGTCGATGATAAACGTTTGTCGTTCCATCGTGTTTTTGCCCATATAGAACTCCAACATCTCCTTTACCGAGTCTTCCTTTTTCATGCGTACCGGATCGAGACGAATGTCTTCGTTGATGAAGTTACGAAACTCATCGGGCGAGATCTCTCCAAGTCCTTTGAATCGTGTAATCTCGGGCTTCGGTCCTAATTTTCCAATTGCGGCCACACGCTCTTCGTCGCTGTAGCAATAAATTGTTTCCTTTTTATTACGTACACGGAATAGCGGTGTTTGTAGAATATACACATGATTCTTCTTGATCAAATCGGGGAAGAACTGCAAGAAGAAGGTGATCAACAACAAGCGAATGTGCATACCGTCGACATCGGCATCGGTTGCGATAATCACTTTGTTGTAGCGTAGCCCTTCGAGTCCGTCTTCGATGTTCAATGCTGCTTGCAACAGGTTGAACTCTTCGTTTTCGTATACAATTTTTTTGGTAAGACCAAACGAGTTGAGCGGCTTACCGCGAAGCGAGAATACGGCTTGATAGTTTGGGTTACGGCTTTTGGTTATGGAACCGCTGGCCGAGTCTCCCTCGGTAATAAAGATACACGTTTCGTCGAGCTTCTCTCCTTTGTTGTCGTTGAAGTGCAAACGGCAATCGCGCAACTTCTTGTTGTGCAAGTTTGCTTTCTTGGCACGCTCACGGGCCAACTTGGTTACACCGGCAATGGCTTTGCGTTCCTTCTCCGACTCAAGGATCTTTTTGTAAAGAATCTCTGAGGTTTCGCCGTGCTTGTGCAGGTAGTTGTCGAGTTCTTTCTTGAGGAAGTCACCGACAAACTTAGCAATCGACATGCCATCGGGTGCGATATCTTTGGATCCGAGCTTTGTTTTGGTTTGAGATTCGAATACAGGCTCTTCTACTTTTACGCTGATGGCCGCGACAATCCCGTTACGAATGTCGGAATATTCGAAGTTCTTATTGTAATACTCTTTGATCACGCGCGAGGTTGCTTCACGAAACGCAGTAAGGTGTGTACCTCCGTGCGTGGTGTGCTGACCGTTGACGAATGAGTAGTATTCTTCTCCGTATTGATTACTGTGGGTGATTACAATCTCGATGTCTTCGCCCGACAGATGTATGATGGGATAAAGCGGATCGGAGGTCATGTTTTCGTTCAACAGGTCTACAAGTCCGTTGCGCGAAAAGAACTTCTTGCCGTTGAATACGATCGTAAGTCCCGAGTTTAGGAATACGTAATTTTTCAACAACGACTCGATGTATTCGTCTTTGTATTTATAGTCTTTGAAGATAGAGGCATCGGGACGAAACTGTACCATGGTTCCGTTCATCTCTTCGCTTTTTTCAATTCCCGATTCGCTGGTAATGTGAGCACAGCAAAACTCTACACGCTTGGTTTCTCCCTCGCGAAAACTTTGGATGCAGAAGTAAGTAGACAGCGCATTTACGGCTTTGATACCTACCCCGTTGAGACCTACCGACTTTTTGAAAGCCTTTGAGTCGTACTTTGCTCCGGTATTCATCTTGGAGGAAACATCAATAACTTTCCCAAGCGGCACCCCACGACCAAAGTCACGTACTGTTACTTCGCCCTCTTCGAGACGTACTTCGATGGTTTTACCATAACCCATCATGTATTCGTCGATCGAGTTGTCGAGAACTTCTTTTAGCAATACGTAAATACCATCGTCGGAGTAAGTACCGTCTCCGAGCTTACCGATATACATACCCGGACGCCTGCGGATGTGCTCCATCCAATCAAGCGTCTTGATATCGTCTTCAGAATATGCTACTTGTTTGTTATTTTCAGAATTGATTTCTTGCATGTGAGTCTCTTCTCCTTATTTTAGATTCTTAATGAATGCACGTCTGGCTTTGTGTTGTTCTTTTCTGAAATAATCCCACTGAGCTTGTACCTTGTCGTTCGACTCTAACTCGGGATTACTCTCTGCGTATTCATAACCGTTCTTTCTGAATGCAGGGATCAGATCATAAAACAATAAGGCATTTACCCCTTTGTTTTGATATTCGGGATGTACACCGATCAACAACAAATCTACAACTTTATTTTTACCGTAAAGTGCTTTTAATAAATGGATAAATCCAAATGGAAATAATTTCCCTTTTGCTTTTTGCAATGCTTTAGACAAATTAGGGATGGTTACCCCTACACCGATTACTTCGTCGTCTTCTTCACGTACAATCAATGTTACGATATCGTAGCGAAGCATCGGAATATACATCTTGATGTAGTACTCGATCTGCTTTTGTGAAAGTGGTGAGTAGCCGTATAGCTGGCTATAGGCCGTATTGAGTAGATCGAATATTTTTTGCGCGTACGGCCATACATCTTTAGTCTTCTTAAACTTCTTGATGATTAGTCCGTATTTCTTCATTACAATTTCGGAGATACGTTTGTGCTTGTCCGGAATTGCTTCGGGAATGTATATCTTGAACTCGTGCCAGTCTTGGTCTTTGATGTAACCATGCTTCTCGAGGTGTTGTGGATAATATGGATGATTGTAAATCGTAGCCATCGTACCTAGTTGATCAAAACCTTCGACCAACATTCCTTCGTGATCTAGATCGGTAAAGCCCATTGGCCCGTGAATAGCTTCAAGATCTTTTGATTTAATCTATTCTTCGGCAGCTTTAAGCAGTGCTCCAGAAACTTCAAGATCGTCGATAAAGTCGATAAAACCAAATCGTCCGTGCGACTGATTCCATATTTCGTTTGTCTTATGATTGATGATAGCGGCTATACGACCTACTATCTTTCCGTCTTTATACGCAAGGAAGTATTTTGATTCACAAAAGTCGAATGCAGGATTTTTATCTTTGCTCAGTGTCGTTATTTCTTCTT
>CAMTPD010000117.1 GCA_947074265.1 uncultured Porphyromonadaceae bacterium | reverse complement strand
CAATGGCAATAGGGCCACCTTTATATTCGTAGTTCAAGAATTTGCGTACTTTCTCTCAGTTGAAGGTATCGGAAAAGGTAAAGCCATAATCGGCAAAGCCTTCTATCTCAACGTAAGCCAGCCGGCAGCCCAATGCAACGCCCAAATCATCATATTTCATGGTTTGCGCATCGAGCACAAACTACACTCTATTTCTAATGTTAAGCTTTACAATTGAGATGATATTTGTTTTAGCAGATGTAAGACAACCATTCTCTCCCTGAATCTCCATTGGCAAGTATGAATCAGCAATCTTTGAATACATTACAACTGCATCCATTGATTTATATTTAAAAATAATAGAACCTTGCCCATCGACACTAGAGTCAAGCAACAACCCATTTGCCTCTATAGAATCAGGCATACCAAACAATACTACCATCGGATAGATCGTATATACACCAATATCAACAAGAGCCCCATTTGAGAATGCAGGATTGAAAGCATTCAACACAATCCCATCCTTGTATTTATCATAACGAGATGAATATTGACAATAAGATGCAAAATATCTTCGCACTGTTCCAATACGAGTCAAATTATCACGAATCGCCAAAAAATTAGGAGTTAATGTTGTTTTCATCGCCTCCATCAAAGCTACACCATTCAGTTTTGCCGCATCAATCATAGCATCGACTTCACGTACATTCGAAGCAAAAGCTTTCTCACACAACACATGTTTGCCATGATTCATACATAAAATAGCTTGTGAAGCATGTAAAGCATTAGGCGAAGCGACATAAACAGCATCAACCACATCACCTTTCACCATTTCTTCTATAGACACGAAACAGTGTTCTGCCCCATATTTTGCAGCAAAAGCCTGCGCTGTTTCAAGTTTGCGCGAACAAACAGCTACGAGTTTAAAGCGAGGATCTTGCATCGCACCCGTTATTACCCAATCTGAAATAAAGTTTGTCCCTATCACGCCGAAACGTACCATCTTGTCTTTCATAGTATATAGTATGTATTAAGTAGTTCTATTTTATCGCACACGACACATATCTTAAAACCAACATAGCCAAAGACTTGTATTCAAGGCAATTCTTTCAAACAAAGTAAGAAAGATAAAGCAAGAGTTCAAAATAATAAAAACGAATCTTTGTATTTCATAAATTGAATATCTACCTTTGCAACGAAATATGGTATTTACCGCTTCGTTCGAAGCGATAAATAAAAAGGGAATCCGATGCAAAGTCGGAGCTGTACCCGCAGCTGTATACCTCATCACAACGTAGAGACACTACAAGCCACTGCCCCTATGGGTGGGAAGGTTGTCTTCGATACGGAGGAAAGCCAGAAGACCTGCCATAATTCATTGAGATCAATGCTTCGGGTGAAAAGCAGAGACCGGATTAGAACAAGCCAATCTCTTGTATGCTTCGTCGTATCCTCTACTCTTCTTTCATTCATTTTATTAATTAAGTCGCAACAATGCGTTTGCGGCAAAACCTATTCTTTAAAATGAAGAAAAATCTATTTCTTTCAGTATGCCTATTGCTATGTGGGCTTCTTATGTCATGTTCGAACGACAACAACAGCGTTCCGGAGATAGAACAAAACACGCTAAGCCGTATCCTTGTATTAAGTGAAGGAAACTTTACAAAAGGAAACTCAGACCTTTGCGCGATCAACGTTGAAAGCGGTCAAGTATCTGAAGATGTATTTAGTGCCATCAACAAGCGACCTCTTGGTGATGTAGGTCAGTCATTGGCAATCATCAATAACAAAATCTATGCTGTACTTAACAACTCTGCTAAAATTGAAGTATTTGATGCCGATACATACAAGCAGGAAGCAACCATCTTGGATACGGAGAAACAAATCAGCCCTAGATACATTGCTAAACTTAGTGACAAGCAAGCTCTTGTTACCAACATGAACAACAAGATGATCTTGATCAATCTTGAATCGAACACAATCGAGAAGTACATTCCTACAGAAGGAGCAACAGAACAATTGGTTGTTGTAGGTTCAAAAGTATTTATCGCCTCTGGTGCCTCTATCCTGGTTGCCGATGTAAACAACCTAGAAGCACTTCGCAAGATCGAAGCCTCTGCCTGTGGTTCTTCAAAACTAGTAGTTGACAAGAGCAACAAAGTTTGGGTGATTGATCCAAAGGGACTTCTGTGTATCGACCCTATCTCTGAAAACGTAATCAAAACTATTCCATTGGGAGACATCAGCATTACGTCATATGCCGTTCGTCTCGAAACAGATGCAACAAGAAGTAAACTTTACTTCAACGGTAGTAAAAACAACACAGACTATATATTTGAAGTTGCTATCGACGCAACAGCTATGCCTACGGCCGGCTTATTCGAATTAAAGAAAGAAGAAGTAAATACACTTTATAACATCGGTATTTCTTCTGAAGGATTTGTATATATCTGTGACGCTCTCGATTATTCTCAACGTGGTTTACTCCATAAGTTTAACACAAAAGGAGAATTGATCAATTCATATAGAGTAGGTGTTATTCCTCAATATATCCTATTCGTAAACAAGTAAGTTATTTCATCGAATGAAAAAAATATTTTTAAGTTCTGTTATCCTGTGGCTGTCAGTGATGATCGCCACAGGTCAATCTTTATCCGACACGACCATTAACCTGAGAGGTGTTACCGTTACTGCAAAAGCCAAACGTGTCGATGCAAACATCGGCAGCAATACCACCTTTATCAACCCTCAGGCCCTTGAGGCTACAAAGTCTAAAAGCTTAAGCGAACTCTTGACCAACAACAGCCTCATCCACATCAAGTCTATGGCACAAGGTGGATTATCAACCTCTTCGTTTCGTGGCACTGCCGCCAATCACACACAAGTAAACTGGAATGGTATCAACATCAATTCGTCTATGGGCGGAAGTGTTGACTTCTCGCGTATTCCGGTATTCTTTGTCGACGACGTGGTGTTGTTTCATGGCAACGGCTACCTCAAAAACGGCACCGGCGCACTAGGAGGAAGTATCAACCTAGGCAACATGCCCAACTGGACCAACAAGAACGAAACCAATGGATTTGTCGAGATTGGCTCTTACGAAACTTATTCCGCTAGCGCATCAAAGCGCTTTACAAAAGGAAAATTCCAGAGCAACACCAGAGCCTATTATACCCAATCGAAAAACAATTACCGCTACCTCAACAAGGTATTGCAGGTAAATCCGTTTTACGAACACCGCAAAGAAGCCGACTACAACATGGGAGGCTTGATGCAAGAACTATACTACCGCCTCGGCACTTCACAAATGCTTACCGGAAACATTTGGTTTCAAACCGGCAAAAGAAGTCTGCCGCAACCCATCATCGTGGTCAAAACCCAACACGAAGAAGACCAACAACACAGCCTGCGCGCTACGGTAGGTTATCAAAATATCGGCGACAAGTCGGAATTAAATATCCGTGTAGCCAACATTCTCGACATCTTCAACTACAACGTCTCTTACGACGACTTTGAAGGAAGACGCGAACACAACACCAGCAATTCGGTCGTATTAAAGGGCGATTACACCTATATGTTTACCGATCTATTGAAGGTAAACGGCGCAATCCACCTGCGTCACGATCGCATCAACGCAGAGAATTACGACGTAAGCAAGCGTACTCGTTCTACTGCCACCCTACAGGTAGGCTCAGAATGGACCCCAATTGCTCCGCTTTCACTCAACCTAAGTTTGATGGGCGAGGCAAACAATCACATCTTTATGCCTACCTTCTCGGCTGGAGGTCGCTTTGCGCTTATCCCCGAAATACTTTCGCTCAAGGCCAGTACAGCCTACAACTACCATTACCCTTCAATGAACGATTTGTATTGGAAGCCTGGCGGGAATCCAAACCTCAAACCCGAACAAGGAATGAGCTACGACGTTTCACTGGCCTATACACAACGCTTCAGCAACTTGGGCATTAAGGCAAATGCGTCGTACTATCGTATGAACATCGAAAACTGGATTGTTTGGTTGCCAACCGAAAGCTATTTTTGGGCACCACAAAACATCTACAAAGTACTTTCTCACGGATTCGAATTTTCGGCAGAAGGAGCTTTTAACATCAAGAAAGTAAGCAATCTATTGTTGTTTAATCTTGGCTACACGTTATCATTAAATAAATCCAATCCCGATGACCTGTACAACAAGACATACAACAAACAGCTACCGTATATTCCTAAGTTGAAGGCCAACGCAAAGTACAAAGGAGAGTTTCGCAACTTCTTCGTCGGCTACACGGTAAGTTATACAGGTGTACGCTACACCACAACCGATCACTCGTACAAAACAAACCCATATACGATACACGATGCAGAGGCCGGATATCGTTTCAAAATACACAAAGTAGACATGACTGCAAAGCTACGCGTCGATAATCTATTCAACGCATACTACGAGTCTACACAATACTACCCGATGCCGTTGCGATCGTTTTCGGGAAGTCTGCTTATTCACCTTTAAAAAGCAATTTGTTACCTAACCCATATAAAAAAAGAGCGACATCAATCGCTCTTTTCTTTTTTATTATTCTCGCTTTTCTGCGCTTCGGTTTATAACCCTCACACATTTAAGTCAGTATGCTTTTACTCCGTTGCAGCAAGTAAAATCATTGTTCCATCTTCGTCGTGCAACTCAGGCACCACGCTCACTACATCTGTACTTAGGCAGTATTCGATCGAATCCGACAGATTATTTTGCACCAAACGCTCGTAATGATCCGAGATTGATATATAGTTCTCGAGATGCTCTTCGTGTGTAAGCCACATTTCATTGGCTACAAACGCCGAATCCGAAGCGTGCATGTATTCGCCGGTCTCAACCAACAAATTGGCCAAGGCGCCCGCAAACAACGTATCCTCCATGCAAAACTTATCATTCCAGCCTGCACACAACACAACCACATCGCGTTTGGTCTGCAAACAATATGATGCCACCGCTCCTATATTGATGAATGCCCCCACAATGACACGTACAGCATTCGAGGCAACCTCTATCGCCTTTGTTCCATTGGTCGTTGTAAATACAATATCCTTGCCTTCTACGACCTCTTTAGTGTAGTCGAAGGGAGAATTACCAAAATCGGCAAAATCGCACTTCACAACGTTTCTTTCGGCTCCTACAAGGTAGCCTTGCTCCTTGTAAGCTTCTGCTTTTTCTACCGACGCAACCGGAATGATTGCCGAAGCACCGTTTGCCAATGCCGTACACATCGACGTCGACGCTCTGAACACATCAACAATTACAACCACCGCATCATCGTCGCGATAGGCCGGATACATCATCGGGGAAAAACAAACATCAATTTTTTGCATAATCGAACTCTTTTGATTGAATAGACAAAACTACGCATTTGTTTCGACTTGAAGATGTAGTTTTAAGAATGGCTTCTGTTAAAGTTTAAACCTGGACTGAACACAACGACTTCTCCCAATCCTTCCGAATCGGATCGCCGTTGTCCATTCTACGGCATCGTTTTCTTTCGTCCCAAACTCTATTATGTTTCAAAATAAACCTTATGAACTTCGAATCGTCAGGTGCCGACCTGACAATTCAGTCTTCACTATGTTTGAATCGTCAGGTCGGCACCTGACGATTTATTCTTCGTTATCTTTAAATCGTTCGATGGGCATCAAACGATTCACTCTTCATTCGATTTGAAATAAAACCATGTAGTGAATAGAAACCTTGAATATGGAAAACGCAAAAGGATGTATGGAGTTAAAAAAAAGAGAAGGAGTATGTACAGGGAGGAAACGTAGGGATACAAAAAAAGGAAGCTGACGAATCAACTTCCTTTTTTGAGCCTCTTGTCGGATTCGAACCAACGACCCCGAGATTACAAATCACGT
>CAMTPD010000116.1 GCA_947074265.1 uncultured Porphyromonadaceae bacterium | reverse complement strand
GGATTAACGTCATACCTCAACTTCCTGTCGGCGAATACTATGCGATCGTAACTGCTGCTACAGGTAGTGGTGACTTCTGGCAAATGATCTGGTCTAATATCACTACCGGACAACTTGCGAGTTTGTTTTGGGCAATCAATGCCGGACGTTTCGTTCAAATCATGGGTCTCTTTATGTTGGGTATGATCCTTGCTCGTGGAAACTACTTCAGCCAAGATATCAATTTCTGGGTAAAAACATTTGTGGCATGTTTTGTCAGCGCATTCGTTTTATATACCGCAAAAAGCGCAGCTACGGCACCTCTGCAAACCGTATTTACAATGTGGTTTAACCTCGCTTTCTCGGGCATGCTTGTTTCTCTCTTTGTGATTATGTATCAAAGCGAAGCATTCAAGAAGATGACAGACGGACTACGTTATTACGGCAAAATGAGTTTGACCAACTACGTAAGTCAATCCATCATCGGAAGCATTATCTTCTTCCCTTATGCCTTTGGTCTTGCCGATAAAATCGGTATCGCATGGAGCTTGGTGTTGGGTGTATTCGTGATGATTGCACAAATATATACATGCCGCTATTGGCTTAAAAGCCACAAACAAGGTCCGCTCGAACACTTGTGGCATCGATTGACTTGGTTGAAATAACACATCAACAAATAAAAACTCAACTTACTGCCTACTCTATGTATTTACTGCCTACTATTAGGGCTAAAGTAGGCAGTAAAATAAAACTTCTAATTACGTATACTTTAAAATATGATTATAATATTTTTAGCTCTAACCTATTAAACAACTAGGAATTTTCTCTCCGGTGAGGCGTTCGATTTGTGCAAGAATCTTGCGCTCTGCTTTGTCGCATAGGCTGATGGCTGTTCCGGGGTTACCGGCTCTACCTGTGCGACCGATGCGGTGTACATAGTTTTCGGGCTTTTGTGGCATCTCGTAGTTGATTACGTGCGATAGGTGTTCGATATCCAACCCTCGGGCTGCAAGGTCGGTAGCAATCAGAAAGCGGATCTTTCGCTCACGCAGTTCGCCTACGATGCGAAGGCGTGCGTTTTGCTTGAGGTCGGCATGCAGAATCCCGATGTTGAGTCCGGCTTTCTTCAGTCGCACGTACAGTCGGCCGGCTCCTTTGCGACTATTGAGAAAGATGATGGCCGAATCGGTTGCCGGATCGCGAAGCAGCTTGAGCAGCACTTCTTCTTTTCGGGTACGCTCTACCTCCCATACGCATTGATTGATTTGCTCCCCTACCGATGCGGCTGGCGTGATGGATAGCGTCGTGGGGTTGTGAAGCAACGAATCGGCAAGCAGAGAGGTAAGTGGCGATAGCGTAGCCGTGAAAAGCAGCGATTGCCTTTTGAGAGGTAGTCGAGACAGGATGGTACGAATATCGGGCAGAAAGCCCATATCGAGCATGCGGTCGGCCTCGTCGAGAACCAAGATTTTAATGCGATCAAGTCGCAATGCTCCCCGGTGCAGCAGCTCCAACAAACGGCCCGGTGTGGCAATAATGAGATCGATTTCTCCTTGTAGTATCTCTATTTGCGGTTGATGTGGCACGCCTCCGTAGATGACAACGTGCGAGAGTGGCAGGTAGCGTCCGTAGCGATAGGTGTATTCTCCGGTTTGAATGGCCAATTCGCGTGTAGGTACTAGAATTAACGCCCGAGCGCCTTGGAGAGTCTTCTTCTCTTTGGCAACCATCTGTAGCACGGGCAGCAAGAACGCGGCAGTTTTACCGGTACCCGTTTGTGCGATGGCCAACACATCTTCACCTTTTAGAATAGCCGGAATGGCTTGCTCCTGAATGGGAGTTGCCGCACTGTATTGTTCTTTGAGAAGTGCTTTCTGAAGTGGCTTGATGAGTTTGCCGAAAGAGGGAGATGTAATCATAGATTGCTTTGTATATGAGTGGAGCGTTTTGGCAAAGATAAGAAGTTCTGCGCAGAAATTGAGATAGACGTTATTAACGCAAAAAGCCTCGGCATTACGATACCGGGGCTTTCTGTTTATCTGAGTTGTTCTTTTACAGGTAGTAGTGTGCTATCACACTTTGCTTTTCGTGTTGCAATAGCTCCAGATATTCCATTGCTTTTGCTACGTGGGGCATCACAACTGATCCGCCTGTAAGACAAGCTATGGAACAGACCTCGGATATTTGCCCATGGGTAACTCCGTGTTTTACGCAACTATCCAGATTCATACGGATAGAGTCATCGCTTTTCAACACCAATGCTGCTGTTAATGCCAACATTGCTTTTTCTTTCATATTCAACACGCCTTCACTCATTGTGGTTTTCTCCAACGTAACAAAACCGGATAATGGTTTGGTACCTGCAGAATGTACATGTTTTTTTATCAATTCTCTCGATTCTCTATACTCCTTTAATTTTTTATTCATGATAGTACTTAATTATTAAATCACAAAAACCACGTCTTAATACATTAATAAATAAAATCTAAATAGAAACAACTCTATATTTTACAACATCATCGGCGTTATTATTGTTGTCGTATTTTTAATGCTGCTAAACACATTTTGTACAGATTCTTAAAGATAACGCATCTACCTTGACTTCTTTTAAAATATTATACCATCCTACACCCTGCAATCTATCGAAGAAATACCATTTTATTTATTATATTTGTGCTACAATGAAGATGCAATTAACAAACCCTGATCATATAATGATGCACAAATCTAAACTCTTCGGTTTGATGGCTACAATCGCTCTTGCGAGTTGTGCTTCTCAGGCTGATCAACAATTTT
Source organism: uncultured Porphyromonadaceae bacterium (assembly GCA_947074265.1). GTDB lineage: Bacteria > Bacteroidota > Bacteroidia > Bacteroidales > CAMTPD01 > UBA12018. Next base: position 3,107 of record CAMTPD010000116.1, on the reverse strand, counting down.
CAAAGACTGATTATGTAGATCCGTTTATCGGAACAGGTTTTCACGGACACACGTTTCCGGGACCTACAATGCCGTTTGGTATGGTTCAGCTTAGCCCCGACACGCATATCATGGGTTGGGATGCTAGTAGCGGATATCACTATGGCGACTCATTGATTTATGCTTTCTCGCATACACACCTTAGTGGTACCGGTATCGGCGACTTGGGCGATGTAGCGCTTTTGCCTTATTCGGGTGCGGGTGAAGTGAAACCGGTAGGTGCTTTTGACAAATCGTCGGAGGTGGCAAAACCGGGCTATTACAAAGTGGATTTGAAAAATTACGGTGTGAAGGCTGAACTTACGGCTACAAACCGTGTAGGTTTTCACAGATATACATACAACGATCCTGCCGAAAGACGTGTAATGCTTGATCTTGGTCACGTGTTGCAGCCTAACTGGGGACACAAGGTTCTTGAAAATCATATCAACGTAGAAAACAACCAGACTATCTCGGGTACGGCTGTTACTCAAGGTTGGGCGCACCGCCAAACGGTTTCGTACCGTATCGAGTTTGCCGAGCCTTTCGACTCGTTGAAACTTTATAAAAATGGCATCGAAGAGGTGGCAAACTTGCCACTGATTGAAACGAGCGATGCCGACTTGAAACTTCACATGAAGTTTGCCAACTTGGATCAGCCGGTGCTTGTAAAGGTGGCTATTTCTCCGGTAGACGAAGCCGGTGCTGCTAAAAACATGCGCGAAGAGGTGATCCACTGGGAGTTTGACCGCTTGGCTGCAGATGCTCAACACCAATGGGAACACTCTTTGAACAAGATTCAAATCGAAACAAACGACGAATCGGTTCGTAAGAATTTCTATACGGCTCTTTACCATACAATGATCGCTCCTAACCAATATCAGGATGTAGATGGTCGTTACATTGGTATGGACAAACAAGTACACACGGCTACAAACGGCTATACAAACTATACGGTATTCTCATTGTGGGATACGTTCCGTACAATGCACCCGTTGATGACAATCATCAATCCGGAGCAAGCGAAGGCTTGGGGCGAAGTGATGGTGAAAGCATACGACGAAGGTGGTATCATGCCTCGCTGGCCTTTGTATGCCAACTATACGGGTTGTATGGTAGGTTATCCTGCGGTATCGTTGCTTGCCGACCTTGCTGCCAAAGATATGGCTCCGGCTAATCTTGACAAGTGGGTAGAGGCTTCGCAACAAACAGCAATCTATCGTCCGGATATGGTTGAAAAACTAAAAGGAACGAGAGAGGTTGAGATCATGACGATGCATCCGTACTACAAAGAGAAGTATGGCTTTGTTCCTGCCGACTCGATTGCTGAGTCTGTATCGTGGGGTCTTGAAATGGCTTACTACGACTGGTGTGTGGCTCAGCTTGCTAAAGCTGCGGGTAACACTGCAATTGCTGATGAGTTTGGTAAAAAAGGTGACTACTGGAAACGCTACTTCGATCCTTCTACCGGCTTTATGCGTGGTGTGATGGGCGATGGTTCGTTCCGCGAACCTTTCAATCCTCGCTACTCTGCTCACATGAAGAGCGACTATGTAGAGGGTAATGCTTTCCAATGGAGTTATTTTGTTCCTCACGATGTAGAGGGTATGATCGAACTTCACGGTGGTAAAAATAAGTTTGAAGCTGCTCTGGATACATTGTTTACTACTTCTTCGCATATCGACGGTGAAGAGGCTTCGGCAGATATCACAGGTCTTATCGGCCAATATGCTCACGGTAACGAGCCTAGCCACCACATGGCTTACTTGTACAACTGGACTGATGCTCCTTACAAAGCTCAAGAGCGTTTGGATCAGATCATGAGAGACTTCTACTTGAACGAGCCTGCGGGTATCATCGGTAACGAAGACTGTGGTCAGATGTCGGCTTGGTATGTAATGAGTGCGCTTGGTTTCTATCAGGTTTGTCCGGGTGAAGCGGTTTACACAATCGGTCGTCCGATGGTAGACAGAGCTGTAATTCCTGTGGCTGATGGTAAGAAGCAATTCGAAATCATTGTACACGACAATAGTCCTGAAAACATGTATGTAAAAGAGGTGAAACTAAATGGCAAAACGCTTGAGTCTCCTTTCTTTACACACAAAGATATTGTAGCGGGTGGCAAATTGGAGTTCTTCATGAGCCCTACGCACAACTAATTGAATCATTTTATCTCGATATAGAAAACGCCTGTGATATGAATCACAGGCGTTTTTTTGTTGCGAAACAAAAGTTGAAACACGTTTGTTCTAATACAAACGTCATTGGCATCACACGAAAACTAAGTTCCTTCATCTTACAAAACAACATGTATTCGTTATGAAAACAACTCACGAAAAGTCTCAAGAAAGAGGTCACGCCAATCATGGCTGGCTCAATACGCATCACTCGTTTAGTTTTGCCAACTACTACAATCCTTCGAGAATTCATTTCGGAGCTCTTAGAGTGCTTAATGATGATACCGTTTTATTTGGCTATGGCTTCGATATGCATCCTCACAAGAATATGGAGGTGATTTCTATTCCGATTCAGGGAGCTTTGCACCACATCGATTCTACCGGCAAAGATGATGTTATTCGTCCGGGACCAATACAGGTAATGAGTACAGGCACTGGTGTTAGTCACAGCGAATTTAACGACGTCGAGGAGTCTCCACTGGAGTTTCTACAGATTTGGATTATTCCGGATAAAACCGGTACAGAGCCAGATTATAGAACCTACGAATATGCTCACTTGATGCGTAAAAACGAGCTTCTTCCGCTTATTGCTCCCGATGGAACGGCTCCGGCTAGTATCCAGCAACAAGCTTGGTTCTCGATCGGAGACTTTGAAGAGGCTAGCAAATTGCAATACAAGCTTCACGGGCCGGAAATGGGTATGTATTTGTTTGTAATCTCTGGTAGTGCTAAACTTGGCGAGTTGCAGCTTTCTGCACGTGACGGTGTGGGTATTGAAAAAACGGATACGATAGATATTGAGATTGCTTCGCAAGCAAGACTTCTCTTGATTGAGGTTCCTATGATAAAATTGCATTAACAAGATCGGAAGAGCGTCGTGTAGGGAAAGAGTGTACGTCCTGGTGTAAGTCT
>CAMTPD010000115.1 GCA_947074265.1 uncultured Porphyromonadaceae bacterium | reverse complement strand
GTGTATAAACATTAGAATAATAGCCAGAAATCCGGTAATGGTGTGAAGCTCATTGTGATGACCGGTTAGTTTGGCAATGTGAGCCATTAATGTTGTTCCGATGGTATCGAATAAAAATCCGAACAAAAAGAAGATTACATGCCACCCATTCAGGTGTTTTTGTAGCTTTTCGCCCCATACCCCTATCGTGTAAAATATGAGTGCAGACGAAATGATTGTAATGGCAGCAATCAGGAAATGTAAGTCTACGGCATTTGTCATAATAGTAATGTTTGTTGTATATCTAAAACAAAGAACTATATCAATGGTTTAAAAGTGATTATTCGTATTTTATAACATTTGATATACAAGATTTTCTTGCTCTGATCCGTTATATAGAATAGACAATTCAATGAATATAAAGATGGCAAAAGAAAAGATCTATACATTACCTTATTTGCTCGACCGAAGTGTGAAACAATACTCGAATCGATTGGCTTTGTCGTTTGTAGAGAAACATAAAATCACGTATAAGGGACTTGGAGCATTGGCACGTAAAATTTCATTCTATCTCTCATTTCATGATGTAGAGAAAGGTGATAAAGTTGCCTTACTTGGAGAAAACTCACCAAACTGGAGTGCTGCTTTTTGGGGTATTACTTACGGAGGTGCTGTTGCTGTTCCTATTCTTCCCGATTTCTCGGCAGCCGAGATTAATAATATATTGGAACACTCAGAGTCGAAAGTGTTATTTATATCGCAACGTATTTATAAGCGTATTGGAGAGGCTCTCAACTTTAAAGGTCATTTGTTTTTTATTGATCACTTCGACACGGAAGATGAAGAAGAGAGACTTACCACAATACATAATGCGAAAGATTTTGAAAGTTACGAGCCTGAAGAGGTTTTGTCTGAAGATTTGGCGAGTATCATCTATACGTCTGGTACTACCGGACGATCAAAAGGGGTAATGCTAACGCATGGGAATCTTACTTTCGTAGCTGAAAAGGTTCGTTCAATTCAAGAAGTATACGATACAGATAGTTTCTTATCTGTGTTGCCATTATCGCATGTGTATGAAAATGTATTGGGACTTATCTTACCGATAAGTCGTGGAGCCAGTGTTTACTATATGAGTAAGCCGCCTACACCAACACTTTTAATGAGTGCACTGGAGCGTGTGAAGCCAACGATGATGTTAATTGTTCCGTTGATTATTGAAAAGATTTACTTTTCTCGTATTCGTCCCGAGCTGACACGTAACTTCTTGATGCGTAATATGTATCATGTGTGGCCAATTAATCATTTTATGAATCGAAAAGCGGGCAAGATGTTGAAAAAAGCGTTTGGCGGAAGACTTCGATTTTTAGGAATTGGCGGTGCTCCTTTGGATATTTCTACCGAGCGTTTCTTACGGGATGGTTCAGTGCCTTATTCTTGTGGATATGGACTTACAGAAACAGCCTCTCTTATTTTCGGTTCGAAAGTTGGGAAGGTCAAGTTTCGTTCGGTAGGACCTCCGCTTGAAGGGGTGAGTTATATGATTCGTAAACCGAATGACAAGGCGGTAGAAGGTGAGGTTGTCGTAAAAGGAAGAGGCGTGATGCGTGGTTATTTTAAAGATACGGAGCAAACACGTCAAGTGCTTTCACCGGATGGATGGTTCAGTACTGGGGATCTGGCAGAGATGAAGAATGGAAACTTGTATATTCGTGGACGCTCTAAGAATATGATCTTAGGTCCGAGCGGAGAAAACATATATCCGGAGGAAATCGAATCTGTATTGAATACGATGGACGGTGTAGAAGAGTCTGTTGTATACGAAAAGCGTGGTCGTATTATAGCCAAAGTGTATATTAATCCGGAGAACTTGGCTAAGAAATACGATGCGTTTAAACAACTGGCTTCTTTTAAGCAAGAGGAGTTGCAAGGGCGCTTAGACAATTATGCAGTAGAGTTGAAGAAAAAGCTTAACGCACATCTCAATCGATACTCACAAGTACAGGAGATGGTATTGATGAATAGTCCGTTCGAAAAGACTCCTACGCATAAAATAAAACGCTTCTTATATCAAAACTAAGGGAAAGCTCTTTATAGGTTGATTCAATAGTACAGGTCGCATTCTTTATAAGAGGCGGCCTGTTTTTTTTGTGTGTAAACAAAAAAAAACGAGGTCATTGTGTGATGATGACCTCGTTTTGTAAGTATTTGTTGTAAAATATTATTCAGACTCTCTTACAAGCTCGATTTGAGTTCCATTACCTAATACCCAGTTTATCGTTGTGTTGGTATAATTAATAATTAAATTATGAGATAAATATGGGTTTTCTGTTTGATAGAATAAGTCGAGTGCTTGATTTGTTGTTAGTTGCCAAGTACCGTTTGTCAAATATAGATCGGTTTGTGATGCTAAATTGTAGATGGCACACGTAAATTGATGATTAGGTAGAATTGTGAATACTACTTTGTTTTGAGCATCTTGCTGATTTGGTAAATAGTTGACATATGTACCTACAATATTACCACCTTCAGGACACTCAGTGTCTTGTGTTAAACTTGTAACGTAAGATACAACAAGACGATTCTTTGTCATCCCATTTTGATCTGTATATGGTTGCGTGAATCCTCGTAATTGTACAAAAACAGGATTGTCCATTGTTGGTACTTCTGCCGTATATTTATCTAGCAAGGTTTGAAATGCATTTTCACGAGCAATAGGCATCGTCATATCTGTTGCACAACTTTTAAAGAAAGGATTGAAGTTGTCCATATAGAATAGCCCTGAATAATAGAAGTTAGATTCACTAACGATTACCGGGCCAATACCCATGCCTATAGGCTCTACTTTCTGATTATTAGGAGGTGTATATGCTGAGCCTGTTTTTTGAACATTGCTACTGCTACCACATGAAGATAAAACAAATGCAGCTACTGCACTCAATGTAAGAAGTGTCTTTTTCATAATCTGTTGTTTTTGTTTTAGATAGTTTTTTATTAAAACAAGAAGCTCTGTTTTAAGTTGCATCACAAGTGTTATTTCGAATGTAAAAAAATCTTGCTTATATAAATGCAAAAAGAGAGACTCAGTCTCGAGCCTCTCTTTCTTAAGAATAGATATATTTATTTAATCACGAAAGGAGTAAATCCTTTTTACTTTTTAGTAAAAGTGAATGTTGTACCGCCATTATCAGTCCAGCTAATTGTATTATTACTGTAGTTGATAGTTGCAGTATGAGATAATGTTGAGTCTTGCATCGTGTAATTCAAAGCTGCTTGATCTGTTTGAACTAGATTCCAAGAACCGTCAACTTTTGATGTTTGCTTCCTGTCTTTTAAATTAAAAGTAACAACGGAAAACTCGTAATCTTTGCTTACAGTTAGCGTCATCTCTTCAGTTGCTTTTTCTTTCGAAGGCATCATGCATAGATATGTTCCAGTGATATTTTTCTGTGTTGAACAAGTTTCATCTTGTCTCCATCCGGAAATATCTGATATTACAAGTTGCTGAATACCTTTGTCGTTAGGCATAAAATAGCCTCTGAACTCACCTAACACAGGTTTTTCGCCTTTGGGTTGCATTTGAGTATATTCTTTTGCAACATCATCATAATCTCCAGATTTAGCAATTGGAATTTTAGCCCCCGTAGCACAATCGGTAAAATAACTACCATTTGCGTCGGAACTAACTTCTCCGCAGAAATAGAAATTAGACTCTGCTATGTTAACAGGTCCGGGTGATGCCGGATAATTATTTTCTGCAGCTAACTCTTGAGGTGTAGGAGGTGTTGTAGAAACAGATTCTTCACTTGATGCTTTTTTCCCTTGGGAACAGGAAGCCATAACCAATATAGCTCCTACAATGTAAACTAGTTTTTTCATAAGATCTTCGGAACGATAATCGTAATGCATAAAGAAATTATAGCCTTCTTTATTTAGCAAAGCAAAAACAAAAAAGACATTTCTAGATTTCTATTTCGAAAGAAGATTATAATTCTTCGATCTCAGAATGCTCTTCACTCCAAATATCCGGTGCTGCCTCCGGATCATCTTGACTTTGTAACCAAGCGTAATATTCATCTTTAGTTACCCATTCTCCGGTGGCACTGTTGAAGTATTCTATTTCGTTTGTTTCCGGATTAAATCTTTTTTCTTTGTTATCATCCATGACAATTACATTTTATGTGATTTTATCAGTTCATTACTGATATAAGCCATTATTTTCGTAATTGTTCATTCGATTAAGAATTTTCTGATTATAATTATTTCGTATGTTTAAATACAAAGCGGAGTAATAGAAAATTAAGAGGTAGAGCTATTACAAACACAGGAAATGGTGCAAATTCTTTGGGTATCCCAAGCCAGATAAATAGATTAAGAAATCCAAGCTGCATGACGTAGTTAAAACCTTGCTGCATCAAAAATCCAATGCTTTTTTGCAAAGAAGGCTTCTGTTTAAAGGTGAAATAAGAAGTAAGAAAAAAGTTGGATGTAATACTTACTATTGAAGCTAAAGTATATGATAAACTAGGAGAAAAAAGATGTGTTAGTGGAAGGTATACTAAATATAAAATTGCGGTAATTATTGTTCCGACAATGATAAAACGAATAAACTGACCTTGTTTAGTGGGTGCATTTATTTTCTTGAATGTAGATGATAGATCCATGTTCTGCTTATACGATTAGAAAGTAAAGATACTTTAAATTTTATCACAAATATCAATATTAGAGTGCTTTCGTTATTTTATTGGTTATTCTTACAAACTTACAAAAACACTTGCTTGTTCTTGTTAATAAGAAGGAGGAGATGGTCTCTTCTGCTAAATTTAAATAAGAATAAAAGGGGAGAGTTTGTATTGGATATTAAATATATACAAAAGGATATAATGCAATATTTGTCGTTGTAATATTCTATATCTTTGTAATATACAGAATGAAATAGCACTCTCTTCCTGAATAACTTAAAAGGAGGATCTATTATGAAAATGAGGGGAATACTTGTTTATTGTTTATTTGTTGGTATGTCATCCATGTATTCACAAGCATCGGATAGTATACGCATCAAGGAAGACTTGTTGTATGACAAATATACATTAGATGATACTTACAAATATGATAAAGAAGAGCGCGAGATTCAATGGACTAAGATTAAAGAAGGATTGCGCAATATTGATAACTTCGAACACGAATACTTAGCTTTTGGATTCTTGCAAAATGTGAAGAATACGATAGGTAAGCCCCCCGTAACAAAGGATTTTATCAAAACGAAGTGGAATTATATTACCGATTCGCTAGGAGTACGCCAAAGTCAAGCCATTCCTCTCTATGATTTGAATGATTTATCTGAACCTGCGATATATGGTCGTGATGGAGCTTTAATTGCAATATTAAGTGATAGCCTTGATTATTATAAGATTGCAATAGCTTCAAAAAAAGGAGAGTGGTTTGTACCGAAGAAATATATATTTGATTTAGGTCCGGTGCATTTTGATAAGGTAATTTTTGTAGATCGCAAAAATCAAAACATTGTGACTCTCGAATATGTAGATAGTGTATGGCTTGTTAGAAGTAAAAATCCTGCAACTACCGGATTAGATCATCCGCCTTACAAAGAAGCAACTCCGCTAGGTATATATGTGTTGCAGCATAAGCTTGCCAAGATGGTTTATCTTAAAGATGGATCAAATGAAATAGGTGGATATGCTCCTTATGCAATCAGATTTAGTGATGGTGCTTATATTCATGGCGTTCCTGTAAATGTACCACATACTGAAATGATAGAATATAGTTCAACATTGGGAACTACCCCGCGTTCGCACATGTGTGTTCGTAATGCGACTTCTCATGCTAAGTTTATTTATGACTGGGCGCCTGTAAATGCGACACTAGTCTATGTGATTGAATAACC
>CAMTPD010000114.1 GCA_947074265.1 uncultured Porphyromonadaceae bacterium | reverse complement strand
ATTTCTCTGTTGGCCTTACTTTCTCTCTTTTTTGTTGTTCTGATCGAAACGTATTATATTTATGGCAAACCTTTGTAATACATTATACTATGCGAAAACACACGAGGCGGATGTATCCGCTCTTTCTTCTATGTATGCTGCCTTTTTTTGCACTAGCGCAAGCAGCAACGCAATCTCCTCCAAAAGCTACCGTACGTATCAATACCAACAAGCCTAAACAAACCATCGAAGGGTGGGGTAGTTCGCTTTGTTGGTGGGCCGCTCAAGTGGGAAACTGGGACGACAGCCAAATAGACGAAATTGTAAATCTAATAGTGAGTCCCGAAGGTCTCAATATGAATATCTTTCGATACAACATTGGCGGAGGGGATGATCCGTCGCATACCGATGGACACATGGTGAAAGGTAAAGGCAAGCGTGCCGAGATGGAGGGTTTCTTGCCGCATCCCGATAGTGCGATGAATTGGAGTGCGGATGAAGGGCAACGTAAAGTGATGCTCAAGATCAAAGAACTTCGACCAGATGCTGTGTTTGAAGCTTTTTCAAATTCTCCGCCCTATTGGATGACATATAGCGGTTGTGCGGCAGGACACGATGATCCGTCGAAAGACAATCTGCGTCCTGAATACTACGATGCGTTTTGTGATTATCTCATCGAGGTGTGTAAGCATTATAAAGAGGTTTTTGGAATCGAGTTTAAAACGCTTGAGCCATTCAATGAATCTCTATCTAGCTACTGGAACAATCAAGGTTCGCAGGAGGGGTGTCATTTTGATCCGGCTACCCAGATAGCAATCATCCGTAAGTTGTAGCCCAAGCTAAAGAAGGCCGGATTGAACAATATCGTGTTGGCTGCCTCTGACGAAACCAATCTGGCATCGGCTATCAAGATTGTAAAAGCTTATGACGAGGCAGGGGATATATTCTCCAAACTCGGACAGTTTAATACGCATACCTATTCGGGTACCAATGCTGAGCGCGAAGAATTGTATAAACTTATTGAAGGAAGGAAGATTCCATTTTGGCAGTCGGAGACAGGTCCTAGTGGTGGATCGGGTTTGCAAAGTAATCTATTGCTCACACAAAAACTGTTTGACGACATGAAGATCATGCAGCCTCAAGCATGGCTCGATTGGCAAATGATGGAAGAGCACAACAACGAATGGTGCCAATTGAGGGGGAATTTTACAACGCACGACTATGAGGTTATAAAGAATTATTACGTGCGCAAACAAATAACGTCGTTCTTTAAGCAAGGCTATACGATGCTTGATGCAGATCAGCCTCAGGTATTGGCGGCAATAAGTCCCGATAAGAAAGAGTTGGTTGTTGCGGTGGTAAATACCGATACGGTTCCTAAACAGTATACCACATGCATAGAAGGCATATTTCCTCGAGATTATCCAAGAGCTTATCGTACTTCGGCACAAGAAGATTGCAAACTTATCTATCCGGATATTCAAGACCGAGGATCTGAGTGGGTATATACCGCACCGGAGCAGAGCCTTACAACCTTTGTGATTCCTCTTTAGCTTGTATTCCAAAAACAACATGCCACCCAAATACCATTAGGTCGTTTGGGTGGCATGCCTGTATATATTCGTTTGCGAATTATATCAATTAATCTTCGTCTTCGTCATCGTCTACATCGATTCCATCAGATTTTAAGCAGGTTTTGATGTAATCATAAAGATCCTCTTGTCTGTACTTTTTGATGTCATCTACCGTAACGTCATCGTATGCTTGTCTTGCATAGAAACGAGCCTGTTCATAATAAGGCAATGTAAGTCTTCTGAAAAGATCGAAGAACTCGGAGCGTGCTCCTTCAACATTGTCATTGTCTTCAATTAGCTCTGCGTATGCATACTCGATGAAGCCATCAAGTGTGTTGTCGCAGCAAGAGCTGTTTGATAATAATTTGTTACAGCCATCGGGTCCGTTCTTTGGAGATGAAGCTTGGTTGTGAACGAGTCTAAAACGTTTAGCTTTGATTTTGCCTACGTTATTTACATCTTCCAACCATTCGATAGATACATCTTCCGGGTTATCGATAAGCATTCCGCAAGTATCACAATAAAACTTACTTAGCGGCTCGTGGATGGTTTCCATGAAAAATAATAATTTAAAAGTTTGTGCTGTAAAATTAAACAAAAAACGGTTTTTGCAAAATATTGCATTTGAAAATTTGATATATCTGATATATCTGATGCAATTAATTTATCGCATGCTAGTCAAAAGAACCATGCATCCTTTTCCTGGAAAGCAAGTTAGGTTTTTAGAAAAACCAAACAAGCTTTGTTACAGAACCAAACAAGGTTTTTTGTTCGATATATCCATGCAAAAAACAATAAGTTTGCTCAGAATGTTTATCTGTTGTGAAACTTTTTTCTAACTCATTGAAGGTGAAATAGGAAGATCTGTTTTAGTGAAGTAGGCCGTAAATATAAATGTTGATATGTGAACGAATCGTTATTAAACATTTAAAAAACTCTAATAGATTGGGTCTTTATAAGCAAAAGAAGCAGAAATTGGTTTTATAAACGATAGTGAACTTTAGTGATGTTGAATTAAGTAGTATGATTATGAAAAAGTTCCTTTTAAGCGTTGTTTTATTTAGTGCAATAGTAGTTTCGGCATCGGCTCAAGACAGATGGCAAAGTGGTAACAACGGTTATTATATGGGTCCCGGAATGATGTGGGGTGGCAACGGTGGTTATTACATGGGGCCAGGTATGATGGATGGCTATTGGATGGATCATGATTGGCATCGCCATGCAAGATCTTCGTTGAATCTATCAAAACAACAAGAGTCACAATGGGATAACGTTGCTCAACAAGGTCGCGTAAATCAAAAAGCCGTGAATGACTCGATCAACTATTATGTGCAGCAAATACAGCGATTGCAAAAAACGAAATCAGATATGGTACAGCAAGACTTGCAACAAATAAAGCAAGTGCTCACTCCTGAACAGTATACACAATTTCTCGAAAAACTTGTAGCAGGTGAATCGGGAAAATAAGATATCCGATACGATCCAAGACTAAATCGATTTTTTGTAGTTGTTAATAATTTATGTAATCGTCCTGTATGCAGTAAATGCGTGCGGGACGATTTTTTATTTGCTATTCGTAGATACAAGTAATTCTACTACTTCCGAATAGTTTCGAAGTCCGGAGGGGATATTATTCCCTTGCAAATAAAAATTGTAGACATAGGCTTGTATGTCACCAATGAGAGGTGAATAAAGCAGATCCCAATGTGTACGTGTATGACGATATATGCTAAGAATATTGGGATCGATAGAGTCGACGAGTATTTTGTATTCTTCTTCGCTCATGCATTGGGCTGCATTGTTGAGCAAATGCGGCAAGAGTGTATAGTAGGCCGAAAAGCGAAGGGCGTTATCGTTTGTGTCGGATAAGATCTTGAAAGCATAGAAGTTGGCCTCGGCCTCACTGGTAATACCGGCCAGATGAGCCATCTCATGCGCATACGTAAATGGAATCTGATGTGGCAACAGATTCGGATTTAGATGTGCTTCTGAAAAGAAAGGACCATAGTATCCTAATATCCCCATGCCGGCATATGTGTCTCCGAAAAGCATTTGTTTGGCACGTGCCGAATAGGGGATCGTGTTGATGATAAACTCTTTGTTTAGTTTCTTGTAACCGTTTTGAGTAAGAATGCTTAATGTTCTTTTCTTATAGTCGAAGGTTTCCTTTAACCACGTGTCAATAGAATCTATTTGTGTGGTATCTAAGTGTTGAAACGCATGATTCATGGTTCCGACATAATCGGTTACGTACGACTTGTAGGCCGTAGAGTCGGGTGCACTTCGAGCAATGTTGTTTCGAGTAAAGAAGTCGGACGAGAAATAGTTGATACCCCATGACAATTCGAAAAAGAGCATGAGTCCTACTCCAAACAAACTCAGATTAAGCAGTGGGGCAATCCATTTCTTTCTGAAAAAGAAAGAAACCTGCCAACAGATAAACACAATGCCAACAAGGATAAACACATCGTATAGTGAAAACGAAAATACCGACGACATGCCATTGAGTACTACCATAATGCAGCGATATACGCTTGTGAAATACGTATCGGCAAAAGCAGTATTGCGTTTACAAACTTCAACTATGATAAGTACTAAAACTGAAATGGCTAGTGCAATAAGTCGTTTTTTATATGGTTTTATACCTGTTGACATTGGGTTGTGTTATTGTATTTTAAAAAGTCCTTGATCGAAAGATAAAGGCTCATAGTTGAGTATCTCCTGTGCTTTCTTGATCGAAAGTCCGCTGTACTGAGGGCGAGGTGTTTTCTCTTTCATCTCAGCCGTACTTACAGGCTCTATCAGCGAGCTGTCGAGTCCGAAGTGTGCAGCCACTTTAAAAGCAATATCAGCAATACTCATGTAGTCCTTTCCGCAAAGGTGGAAAATACCGTTTTGTTTGCTTTCGAGAAGAGACGCAATTCCTTTTACGATATCGCCTACATAAGTAGGTGTACGGTACTGATCATTTACGACACGTACGGGATCGCCTGCTTCAAGTCGGTTTTTGACAAGCTGTACAATGTTGGAGTGTTGCCCCGGAAGTGGAGTTCCATAGACTACCACCACGCGTACAATGGCATATGATTTGCACATTTCCATAACGAGGTCTTCGCTATCCGACTTGGTTTGTCCGTAGAAATTGACCGGATTTTTATCGTCATCCTCATTGTATAGCTGGTCTGTTTTTCCGTCAAATACAAAATCGGTAGAAATGTGTATGAGTCTGTTTTTAGTGATCTTACAATATTGAGCCATTTGCTTTACTGCTCCCACATTGATACGTTGTGCCATATCTTGATGTGTTTCGCAAAAGTCAACGGCCGACAATGCGGCCGCATTGATAATGATATGCGGCTGAATGTTGTTGATCAATTTCTCGGTTTCCTCTTCGCTGCTCAGATCGCATTGAATGAAATGGTGTTCACCTTGCGGATCGATGTCTTCATGATGGGAAGTAGCATACAAATCGTAATTCAGTTTCTCCAAAGCCAGAAGCACTTGTCGACCTACAAATCCATTTGCGCCGACTACCAATACTCTTTTAGTAGGCATGAGCTTTTTATTGTTTACGTTTGAAGATCGTAGAAGAGGCCTGTGCAGCAGGAAGAATCATCAAATCACTGATGTTGACATGAGCCGGAGCTTGTACCATGTAATGAATGGCATCGGCAACGTCTGCTCCCGAAAGCGGTTCGAAACCTTCATATACTTTATGAGCTTTGTCTTCATCACCCTTGAAACGAACGAGCGAGAACTCTGTTTCTACGGCACCCGGAAGCACTTGCGATACTTTGATACCACTGGCATTTAAATCCATACGCATGGTTTCGGTAAGGGAAGCCACAGCATGTTTGGTTGCACAGTATACGTTGCCATTCGGATAGTTTTGTACTCCGGCTATCGAACACACATTGATGATATGTCCAAAACCTTGTTTTACCATCATGGGTGCAATCACACGTGTTACATAAAGCAAACCTTTGAGGTTGGTATCAATCATTACATCCCAGTCATCCAAGTCTCCACTTTGTATCGGAGAAAGACCACTTGCCAATCCGGCATTGTTGATCAGTACATCAATGATTTCTCCATTTATAGCCAATGAGGAAAGCGTATGGTGAACACGGTCTTTATCTCTTACGTCAAACGCCATAGGTAACACCTCGCAGTTGTAATTTTGTCTGAGCGAAGCTGCCAATTTAGCCAAGCGCTCTGCTCTGCGACCGGTAAGAATTAATCTGTGTCCTTCTTGAGCAAAGCGTATCGCTGTTGCTTCTCCAATACCCGAAGTTGCTCCGGTAATCAAAATAGTCTTTTTCATGACAGGT
>CAMTPD010000113.1 GCA_947074265.1 uncultured Porphyromonadaceae bacterium | reverse complement strand
ATCTATTACTCGACAATATAGCCGTCTTTCATGTGAATGGTGCGATCTGTAATCTTGGCCAACTCTTCGTCGTGTGTTACAATCACAAAGGTTTGGTTCATTTTATCTCTTAGCTCAAAAAATAATTTATGAAGTTCCTCCTTATTTTGAGAATCAAGACTTCCCGAAGGTTCATCTGCTAAAATCACAGCAGGATTATTAATAAGAGCTCTAGCAATTGCTACGCGTTGTTTTTCTCCCCCCGAGAGTTCTGACGGTTTATGTTGTTCTCGATCTTTTAGCCCGAGAAAACTAAGGAGATCCATTGCTTTTTTCTCTGCTTCGTGTCGCTTTACTTTGGCAATCAGTGCAGGGATCATTACGTTTTCTAGTGCCGTAAACTCGGGAAGTAGCTGATGAAATTGAAAAACGAATCCGATATTCTTATTTCGAAATGCAGCTAACTCTTCTTGATTTAACGTATGCACAGCTGTGTTGTTGATTATTACCTCTCCGGAATTTGGTTTGTCGAGTGTGCCTAATATCTGAAGCAAGGTTGTTTTTCCCGCGCCGCTTGGCCCTACGATTGATACAATTTCGCCAGCCTTAATCGATATATCGATTCCTTTTAGAACCTGAAGCTGATCAAAGTTTTTGGTTATTCCTTTGGTAATAATCATATAAACTGATTTAAATGTTTCTTATTACATAAGATGCCAAATAGCATCCGAAAATAGCCGGTAAATATGATATTGTTCCGGCGGTACTGATTTTATTTTGCTCGTTCTCAACCTTTACGATTGCATTTTCGTCTGCAAATTCGGTAGAGAATACTACTGGGATACCTTTTCGTACGTCGAGTCTGTTGAGTCGTTTACGAACGGCCTTAGCCAAGGCGCAGTTGTGAGACTTTGAGATGTCTGCAATTTTTACTTGAGAAGGGTCAACCTTTCCACCGGCACCCATTGATGAAACAATAGGTATTTGCATTTTGTATGCATTGTAGATAAGATATACCTTCGGGCTTAACGAATCGATAGCGTCTACTACATAGTCGAACTTTGCACTTTCAAGTATTTCTGGAATCTTTTCATCTTTGATAAATTCGGCAATGACTTCAAGTTCAATATCCGGATTAATATCACGGAGTCGCTGCGCCATTACATCTGCTTTTAACTGTCCTAGTGTTGCGTGAGTCGCCGGCAATTGTCTATTGATATTGCTAGCATTTACTTTGTCGGCATCAATAATTGTCATTTTTCCAACTCCTGCACGACAGATCATTTCTGCTGCATATGCACCAACACCACCAAGTCCTACTACCAAAACATGTTTTTGTTTTAGATAGTTGACACGCTCACTTCCCAATAATAATTCAGTTCTTTCGCTCCAATTTGTCATTGATGTTACTTTTTCTACAAAAATAGTGATAAACCTCGTCTCGTTTTTGTCAATTAGAAATATTTAAAGCTTAATAGAGTTGCAATTCTATTTGGATCTGCTACATTTGCTTTCGAAGTATAATTTATTTGTTAATAGTGTACGGATATGGTAAAGATTGTATTTTGTTCGGCCCTAGCTTTGGCTTTTTTGAACCCTTCGACAAGTTTCGCGAAAGAAACAAAAAAGAAAAACGAAAACTCTTCTACGCAATCTAAAGTAGAAGTGAAGGAGATGAAGTCTGTTCCACAAAAACAGAAGGCAGAGCGTTGCAAGATTGAGCCTGGGAAAAAGGCAGGTTCATCATGTAAAACAAGAAGTATTGCTCTTCGTTGATACATGAGCTATCTAATAACAAAAGGTATTTTGTATTTGACAGATTCTCCATTGGGTTTATAATATTCCCATAATAATATATATATTCCCAAGGTTATTTTCTTTGATGTTTCATTCTTATTCCAGGTAAACAGTCCTGATGGACTAACGTTTTCATTATTCAGTATCTGAGAGATCAATATTCCGGAACTACTAAATATATATCCACTGCATTTTGTTTCGGTGTCTAATATACCATAGTTTATTTCAACTGTGTTTTCATTGACGCGAACGGATGGCTTCTTGTATGTAGTATTCATTGCATTATTATCCTCTTCTAAGTCAGTAGATTTTGAGTTGACAGCGCCAGGTGTTCCTCCATTAGTGCTCGATGATGACTTCCAATTGCCCGAGCTATTGGATGCATCCTCTGTAGATATACGTTCTAAAGCAATGTTGCGTTTGTTTTTAGATGAATGCCATGAGGGTAAATAACCGATAAAGTCGATTGTTTCTCCGGTTGTTTTATTGATAATATATATAGTAGCCCCTTCGTTGTTTAAGATGGGTAGCTTATAATATATCGTATTATCCGGATTCGACTCTGGATAGTTTTCATGAATGATTTCTGGTTTAGTCGATAAAACAAGGTAGCTTTTGCTTGCAATCGTTATTGGTCCTATCGCGTTTATTTTGTCTTGTAAGATATCACCTTTTGTTGTTATTCCTATTTCACTTAATTCAATAGGATTGGCAGTGTTATTATATAATTCCAAATACTCTGCATTGTTTTGATCTGGTTCATACATAACCTCGTTGATTAGTATGTCTTCTGGCTGAATTATTACCTGCTTGCCAAGTTTCACCTGCTCTCTAGTGAGCTGCTTATTCATATTTAAATCTGTAAGTAAAGGTAGCTCAATTGTTAGATCTTCCTGCTCTAAGGATCTGTTAAAGGTGAGATTGATCCGATTATTACGCGGTAAATTAGTTGATATACTTATAATTTGATATTCACTCTTATTCACGTTGTATCTATTAATATCTAATAAATCACGTGTATTTACGCTTTCAGAGATCGCAATAGAGACGACATTATTCTCAATATTTGTGTTTTTGACATAAGGTATAGTCTTGTCGGGATTTGCTCTATTTACGGAGTTTGTTTTTCCTGGTGTACATTTATTCTTATCTGTTGATGCAATCCAATTACCCGATTCATCTGAAAGATTATTCGGATCTATGCATTCCATTGATATACCTTCGGCATTGGTTATGTTTCCATAATATCCCGAATGGTATTCTGTCCAATGGATGGTTTCATTTAAATCATTTCTTAATTCAATGTATTTCCCAGTATTCGAAAGTGATGGGAAGTTTGAGATTTCTATGAGTTGCTTTTTATCTAAGATGGGAATAGATGCTCCTCGTTTTACAAGTATTGCATACTCTCCGGGCTCGATTAATATGGAGGGCAGTTGATATGATGTTGTTCCATATATAAATGACCAGTCTTTCGTACTGAGGGTTTTATTGCTACGATTTAAGATTTCGATGAATTCTGTTTCGTTGATAAAGGTATTGGCTCGAGGGTTTGCCATGATTTCGGTAAAAACAACATCTCCGAATTCTGTTTGTGAAATTGGTGGCTCTGGTAGGGTTGGTTCTTCGCCCTCTTCTTCAACAATGAAATCAAAGACAGGAGTTGTGCATTCGATGTATTCTCCACGATGATCATAAAGTCCACTCCAAAACAATTGATAGGTGTTGTTAGTAATTAGAGGTTTCTTTAAATGAAGATATACGCTTTTCTGATCTGTAGATATTTTAGAGATGCTTGCATCTGTATAATTTAGAATAGAGAACAATGCATAATCTGTTTTTAATTTATTTGAGAAGGTCAAGACTATTAAGCTATCTGAAATTGCACTTAAATCAATTAGCTCACTGTTCTCCGAATCGGGTTCTTCTGTAGGTGGTACAGGTAACTCTTCAGAGTCTGTTTGTACGATAACGTTTGCAAATCGAAATAGCTTGCTTCGGGTAGATGTGTATTTACATAAGATACCTGTATAATAGGTTTTCTCCAACGGGATTGGGGCTTCCATTTCATATGTACACTCTTGAGTAAAACTACTTTCATCATTTATTTTAGAGTATACAGACCATTTATTATTGGAAAGCTTGATTTTTATGGTAGCCCGTATAGTGGTTTTATCAAGTCGTTTGTCTTTTCCGGAGGCAAGTGTGGTGAGTTTGTTGGCTGAAGATTGTTTGATTAATCTAAAGTTGTCTTTTGTTCCGCCTATCTCAAGATAATAAGCTGCGCCATTGTCTTGTTTCAGTGATTCATTGATTAAATAAACTCGAGTCAAATTTTGCGCTGATGGATTAAAATCCATTTGAAGATCCATACTCCATTCTATATTTGTAGCAATTTGTAGTGGATTGTAAATATAGGCAGTTGCTGTAGTTGCTGGAGCATTCAGGGAAAAACTCTGATTTGTAGAAAACTTAAATTTCGAAATGTCACCTTTCCATGTCAATTCTGATTCATAATTATTTTGATTTATCTGTATGGCATAGCATTCTGTTAATTTGCATACTAATAAGAGGTAAATAAGGAAGATTTGTCTCATAGATTCAAGGTTGTGTGATAAATTTATATATCTTTGTTGGCCGACGTTTTAAAATGTCAGCTCAAATACAGGTAATGACTTACGAAGATAAAGGATATTATTTATAAAAATTGGATAATTGCAGCAAAAAAGAAGTTGCGTTTTGTCTTTGATTTTAAGTTCTGCATTTGATACAAATGATTCAATAAATTTGGTAATCCCTTTATGATTTAGCAAGATTAGTCGGTATTACTGTTATACTAATTCTTTAATTATTCGATTGGAAAAATGAAAATTGCAATTGTTGGCGTTAGTGGTGCGGTAGGTCAAGAATTCCTACGCGTTTTGGAAGAAAGAAACTTCCCGTTCGATGAATTGGTTCTTTTTGGTTCTGCAAGAAGTGCCGGAAGTGTTTATACCTTCAAGAATAAACAGTATACTGTCAAGGAGCTTAAGCATAATGATGACTTTAAAGGTATTGATATTGCATTTGTTTCGGCAGGAGGTTCAGCATCTGTTGAGTTTGCGCCTACTATTACGAAATTCGGTACAGTTATGATCGACAATTCAAGTGCTTTCCGTATGGACAATGATGTTCCATTGGTTGTGCCTGAGGTAAATGCAGTTGATGCTAAAGATCGTCCACGTAATATTATTGCTAATCCAAACTGTACAACTATTCAAATGGTTGTTGCTTTGAAAGCTATTGAAGATCTATCTCATATCAAGCGTGTGCATGTTGCAACTTACCAAGCTGCGAGTGGTGCAGGTGCTTCTGCGATGGCAGAATTGGTAAAACAATATGAGCAGCTTTTGAAAGAAGAAAAACCAACAGTAGAGAAATTTGCATATCAGTTGGCTTATAATCTAATTCCTCAAGTAGATGTATTTACTGATAATGGTTATACAAAAGAGGAATTGAAAATGTACAACGAAACAAGAAAGATCATGCACTCGGATATCGAAGTAAGTGCAACTTGTGTTCGTGTTCCTGTTATGCGTGCTCACTCAGAAGCAATTTGGGTAGAAACAGAGGCTCCGGTAAGTGTAGAGCAAGCTAAAGATGCTTTCGCAAAAGCTGACGGAATTGTATTGCAAGATGATAATGCAAACAAAGATTACCCGATGCCATTATTCCTTGCTGGTGCAGATCCTGTGCATGTAGGTCGTATTCGTAAAGACCTTGCAAATCCAAATGGTCTTACTTTCTGGACTGTTAGTGATCAGATTAAGAAAGGTGCAGCATTAAATGCTGTTCAAATTGCAGAATACTTGATCAAGGAGAATGCGCTATAATAAGATATAGATACATTATATAGTATATGAAGCCGTCCAATTTTTGGGCGGCTTCATATACTATATAATGTATACTATCCTTATTATTGATGGAAATACTTGTTGGGTTTATATCGGTAATTTTAAAAGCTATAATTATTGCTCTTTATCAAGTCTATTATTGATACTATAATAGTGCCATTTCTTGAGAGTAGCTTTAGTTTTGAAACCAAGCAAGGTTTGTCGAAGAAGTAAACTAGGTTTTTGAAGAAACCTA
>CAMTPD010000112.1 GCA_947074265.1 uncultured Porphyromonadaceae bacterium | reverse complement strand
ATCATTACTTGAAGAAGTGGTTTACCATCGGTTTCAACACCTGCAACGAAGAAGAAAGAACCAAGTTCGCCTTTCAATTGGAATGCGATATCTTTCATTACATCAGCACTAGCATTACCTTTGAAAACAAGAAGTTTTGTACCGTTTATATCTTTAGCTGATGCAACGATCTCTTGTTTCAATTGTTTTGCTTTTTCTTTTGCAAATTCAGCCATTTGTTTTTTCAACTCAGCGTTCTCATCAAGAGACTTCTTCACTGCTTGAACAAGATTTGGCATGTTGTTCATCATTGCACGAAGCTCTTTCAATACATCTTGCTGAGCATAATAATAGTTATCAGCAGCTTCTGCAGTTACAGCTTCGATACGACGAACACCTGCAGCGATTGAACTTTCTGCAACGATGCGTAATGAACCAATATTTCCGGTTGCCGAAGCATGCGTACCACCACAAAGTTCTACCGATGAGCCATATTTAACTACGCGAACCTCATCTCCGTATTTTTCACCGAATAGAGCCATCGCGCCCATTTCTTTCGCTTCAGCGATAGGTAAATTACGATGTTCTTCCATCATGAAGTTGGCACGAATCTTTTCACCTACAATCTCTTCAACCTTACGAAGCTCTTCATCAGAAACTTTTTGGAAGTGAGAGAAGTCGAAACGTAGCATCTCAGGAGAAACAAACGAACCCTTTTGTTCAACGTGTGAACCAAGAACTTCTCTCAAAGCCTCGTGAAGCAAGTGAGTTGCCGTGTGATTACACTCTGATTGTTCGCGTTTCTTTTCATTGATTTTCGCCACGAATGTTGCCGTTGGATCTTGAGGCATTTTTGCCAAGATATGAACAGCAAGGTTGTTTTCGCGTTTTGTATCTAAAACTTCAACAGTTTCAGTTTCTGAAATCAACCATCCTGTATCTCCTACCTGACCACCCATTTCTGCATAGAAAGGAGTTTTCTCTAGAACAACTTGGAATAATTCTTTATTTTTTTGTTTGATCTTGCGATAACGAAGAATCTCCGTTTCACATGCAGCAAGATCATAACCTACGAATGTGCTATCGCCATTTTTCAAAGAAACCCAGTCTCCTGTTTCAATAGCAGCAGCATTTCTAGCTCTTTCTTTTTGCTTTTGCATTTCGGCGTCGAACTCTGACACATTTACAGACATTCCGTTTTCACGAAGAATAAGTTCTGTAAGGTCAAGAGGGAAACCGTATGTATCATAAAGTACAAATGCATCAACTCCGCTCACCTCTGTTTTGCCGGCTGCTTTTGCTTCATCCATACGTTTCTCCAACAAACGAATACCGGTTTCAAGAGTGCGAAGGAATGATTCTTCCTCTTCCTTGATAACTTTCTCGATCAATGTCTTTTGTGATACAAGTTCTGGATAAGCATCACCCATTGTATCAATCAATGCTGGAATCAACTTGTACATGAATGATTGATGCTGACCAAGGAATGTATATCCATAACGTACGGCACGACGCAAAATACGACGAATTACATAACCAGCCTTAGCATTAGACGGAAGTTGACCGTCTGTAATAGAAAATGCAATTGTACGGATATGGTCTGCAATTACACGCATTGCGATATCTTTTTGCTCGTCTTTGCCATATTCTGTACCTGCTAGTGCAGCCATCGCTTTGATAATTGGTTGGAATACGTCTGTATCGTAATTTGACAATACGCCTTGCATTGCCATACACAAACGTTCAAATCCCATACCTGTATCAATAACCTTAGCTGGAAGACCATCTAATGTACCATCTGCTTTACGGTTGTATTGCATAAATACAAGATTCCAGATTTCGATAACCTGCGGATGGCTTTCATTTACCAAAGTAAGACCATTCACTTTTGCACGTTCTTCGTCCGGACGAATATCAATGTGAATTTCTGAGCAAGGACCACAAGGACCTGTATCCCCCATTTCCCAGAAGTTATCTTTTTTGTTACCGTTGATAATTCTATCTTTTGGTAAAAACTTTTCCCAATATGAAGCAGCTTCATCATCACGAGACAAACCTTCTTCAGGGCTACCTTCAAATACGGTTGCATAAAGTCTGTTCGGATCAAGCTTAAGTACTTCTACTAGATACTCCCAAGCCCATTCGATTGCGTCCTTCTTGAAGTAGTCTCCAAACGACCAGTTACCAAGCATTTCAAACATGGTATGGTGGTATGTATCGTGACCAACTTCTTCTAGGTCGTTATGCTTACCGCTTACGCGCAAACATTTTTGCGAGTCGGCAACACGTGGATACTTGATAGGAACATTACCTAGGATAATGTCCTTGAACTGATTCATTCCGGCGTTGGTAAACATCAAAGTCGGATCGTCTTTAATTACCATCGGAGCAGAAGGAACAATCTGGTGTCCCTTAGAAGCAAAGAATACTTTAAATGATTCTCGAATCTCTTTTGCTGTCAACATAAATACTTATATGGTTGTCGTTAATATTCTGAAATGCAGTTTGCAAAAATACGGCAAATAATTATTTTTGCCACAAACACTTCGTTAATTAGTTTAGCAGTCGACCACAAATGCGCAAAAAAACATACTTACTGTACAATCAGAAAACTTTAACGTATGAGCGGGTCTATCCTTCATTCAAGCAAAAGATGTTTGGAGTAATACGCCATTTGAGTATCGGTATCGTAATCGGAGTTGGTTTATTTTTCGGTATCACCTACCTTTTCGAATCTCCACTCGAGAGGCAACTACGCAAGGAAAACAAGTTGCTTCAAACTCAATATGAAGTCCTTTCACTGCGACTCAATAGTGCGTTGGAAGTTCTTGACGACATACAAGAACGCGACGAGAACTTGTATCGAGCCATATTCCAAGCAGAGTCGATTCCAATATCGGTACGCAAGTCGGGCTTTGGAGGTGTAGACCGTTATGAACATCTTACTAGTTTGTCGAATCCAGACTTGGTTATTTCTACAACCCGTAAGATGGATATGCTTTCGAAGCAATTGTATGTACAATCAAATTCCCTCAATGAACTTGTCGACATCGGGAAGTCACAAGAAGAACGTCTAAAATGTATCCCCGCAATTCAGCCTGTTTCAAATAAAGATCTCACCAGACTAGCTTCGGGATATGGTATGCGTATCGACCCGATTTATCGGACTCCTAAATTTCACGCAGGGATGGACTTCACTGCAAAAAAAGGGACTGATGTGTATGCAACCGGCAATGGAAAGATTACCTTTGCAGGATGGAGACAAGGATATGGTAATTGTATCATTGTCAATCATGGTTTCGGTTATGAAACCCTATACGGTCACTTAGATAAAATCAAAACCCGTGTAGGAAAAACCGTAACTCGAGGTGAAATCATTGGAACCGTTGGAAACACAGGCAAGTCTACCGGCAACCACCTTCATTATGAAGTACTGGTTAGAGGTAAAAACGATAATCCGGCAAAATACTACTTCATGGACCTTACTCCTGAAGAGTATGAACGTATGATTCAATTGGCTGATAGCCGTGGACAGGTTATGGACTAATTAAATTGGACTAAAATTATGGCACTAAATAAGAATAAAGATCTAAAACTATTCTATTCGATTGGTGAAGTAGCCAAGATGTTTGGAATAAATGAGTCGACACTCCGTTTTTGGGAAAAAGAGTTTGATATTATCAATCCGCGTAAATCGGGGAAGGGTACTCGATATTATAAAAAAGAAGATATTGAGAATGTACGATTGGTCTTCCATCTGGTAAAAGAGAGAGGTCTTACTCTTGCCGGTGCCAAACAAAAGATTAAAGTCAATCCAGAAAACATAAAGAAAAATGAAGAGGTCGTTGCTCGCCTGAAAGGAATAAAAGAAGAGCTCTTGGCTCTCAAAGATATCTTTGATGCGATTGATAAAGCCTAATAACAATACCTTTTAGAGATTTTATATAGATAACCCTGTAATTCGTATTCTAACAATACAAACTACAGGGCTTTTATGTATCAATAATATAATGGTGCTTCTGTTTATTCTGCTACTCGTGCGACAGATTTTACATTCTCTATTTTTGTAAGTCTATTACAGATATTCTGAATATCTGTAATATCATGCACATATAATTGAACTCTACCTTCGAAAAAACCATCCTTTGCTTCTAAAACAATTTTCCGCATATTTACTGAAAACTCTTCCGAGATTGTTCTTACAATTACATTGAGAATACCCATTGCATCAATACCTTTTATTTCTAGGGTTGCTGGGTATGTAAAACTACTATGATCAGACCACTCAGTTGTAAGTATACGTTCACCAAAAGAGCTCATCAATCGTAAGCCTATAGGACAAGAGCGTTTATGAATAGTCACTGAATTATCATCATTAAGAAATCCAAAGACCTCATCTCCTGGTATTGGTTTACAACAATCTGCTATTTGATAGTTTCTCTCAAAAGCAATTTCTTTTAATTGATAAATTTTCTTTTTATCTATTTTCTGTTGTGATAAATCACAATGAGGAAGTTTATCGACCTCTTCCTTTCCTCCTACACCAAATGCTTGTTTTACATAATTGAAAAAACCACTCTTCTTCTTATTGTAATTAAGCACTTTCGCTAAGTTATCTGCCAACTCGATATCCCCCTTTGCTATTGAGCAAAAGAACTCATCACGTTTTAAGAATGAATAATATGTTGCCAACTTATCAAAGTTCATAAAGTTAGCTTCTATTTTATTCTTTTCTAATGCTTCTGTAACGATATGCTCCCCTTCTCGAACAAGTTCTTTTCTTTGTTTCTTGAGTGCATAATCAATTTTAGCTTTAGCTTTAGCCGTAGTAACAAAATTAAGCCATTCTACCTGAGGTATCTGAGATTTAGATGATAAAATCTCAACTTGATCCCCGCTCTGTAATTTATGACTAAGTGGGACTAACTTATGATTTACCTTTGCTCCAATGCATTGATTTCCGAGGTTCGTATGTAAAGCATATGCAAAATCCAGAGCTGTTGCTTCTTGGGGTAGAGTCTTAATATCTCCTCGTGGAGTAAAAACAAAAATTTCTAAGGCAAACAGATTCAGTTTGATCGTATCAAGGAAATCGAGTGCATTAGGATTCGGATTCTCTAGTATTTCAGTAATGGTTTTCAACCATTTATCTAACTCTGTATCTTCTTCTACATTATGCTCTTTGTACTTCCAATGTGCTGCAAAACCTTTCTCTGCAATATCATCCATTCTGCGGCTACGAATCTGTACTTCGATCCATTCACCGTCGGGACCCATTACTGTGACGTGCAATGCTTGATACCCATTTGCTTTAGGTCTGCTCACCCAATCGCGAATACGATCTGGTCGTAATTTATAGATATCAGTAATAACAGAATAAATATCCCAGCATTGATTCTTTTCATCTACGCCATTCGCTGGGTCAAAAATAATACGTACAGCAAAAATATCATATACTTCTTCAAAGGATACCCCTTTTGCTTGCATCTTATTCCAGATTGAATAAATCGACTTTACACGAGCCTTCATCTCATAGGTTATACCCAATTTATTCAGTCTTGTTTCTAAAGGCTGTGCAAAGCGTGCAAAAGCATCCTGACGCATATTTTCTGATGCATCAAGTTTCTCTTTTATCTGTCGATATTCTTCAGGATGTTCATACTTGAAACTCAGATCTTCAAGTTCTGTTTTGATTGAGAAGAGGCCTAAACGGTGAGCTAAGGGTGCATATAAGTACAATGTTTCGCCAGCAATTTTATATTGCTTCGAAGGTAACATTGACCCTAATGTTCGCATATTATGCAATCTATCGGCTATTTTGATCAAAATAACACGAATGTCATCAGACATAGTTAGAAGTAACTTTCTAAAGTTTTCTGCCTGTGAGATCGGAAGAGCACACGTCTGAACTCCAGTCACTCCGGAGAACCTCGTA
>CAMTPD010000111.1 GCA_947074265.1 uncultured Porphyromonadaceae bacterium | reverse complement strand
CTTGCTTTTTATATAAAGTCCATTAGGTTTTTACACCAAATAAAGATGAATCGTCTTAGTTTTCTTCATAGTTGGTGAGCAGACGCTTGATGCGTGTTACGCTGTTGGCATCTTTCTCAAGTTTGAAGATGTGCTTGTAGGCAAGCGGATTATTTTCGGTAGGCGAACCATTGATCAGCAAGATATTGCGATCGTTGGCAAAGCGCAAAATACCCTTGATATTGTTCGGGTGAAGCTTACCGATCTCATCCATCATACAGTGTAGTTTAAAGTCTTTGAAACGGTTAGACACGTTCTCTTTAAACACATTGAGCAACATGATATTGATCATCGCCTTCACCAAGATATCGGTACCTTCCGAACCTACGTTAGACAGTTTCTCTACCCAACCGGTATCGTTGGTATTCTCCACGACACGGAATTTGAGTTCGAACGAATCTGACAACGAAATACACTCCTTCTTGTACTTGTCGATCTCCTTGCTCAGGATACGCAGGTAATCGATTGCTTTGGCATTTACCTCTAGTTTGTTCGGCGCACCAAACAAGTTGGCCTCGCCAAGCGAGTGAGCAAACTCATCGTTGAAGCCTTTGATCTCTTTCAAGATACTCACAACCGGATTCATACTATCATCGCGGCGCAGTTCAATCTTGCGGATGATACCGCTACCTACATCACGCTTTGCGTCGAAGTCGCGGTTGATACGAGAGATAATGCTCTGAATCTCCCCTTCACGCGAGGTAAGCTCATCGGTCTCTTTTCCGATCAACTGAATGATGGAAGCAAAACGACTATACACCTCTTCTTCGAACTTCGTGATTTTATCCTCTTCCACGAAGTCGGCTAGTTCGGCTGCAAAGTCGATAAAGTCGGCATCGTACATCAAGTTGGTACGGAAGCTAAACAAGTTACGTTCCGAGAAGTTGCCCAAGAACTTCGCCACGGCAGCCTTCAGGTCGGTCACCTTACGCTCCAGCGCATAGTGCTTGTCCATCAACTTCGCGATAAGCACCTTCGGTGCATCTTCGGTTTCGAATCCCGAGCGCAACTCAACGAGCCACTCTTTCATCTCCTGATAGCACTCGTACGTTGCAAAACGCTCATATTCTTTGGCATCTTCCTGTATCGACTTGATCTGTGCGGTACACTCCGACAGCTTCAGCTTGGTTTGCTCAAGCTGCGCCACCAACACATCCTTTTTCAATCGGAAAGCTTCGGCCTCTTGAGAGATCTTTTGCTCGTATAGTTTTTTCTCGTTGCGGAAATCGGGCAAACGGTCGATCAAGTCTTGCTTGTCTTTCTTGTAGATCACCACCAACTCGGTGTTTTCTTCGATGAAGGCCAACTCTTGCTCCAGCTTCTTCAACTGCTTGGCAATGGCATCGATGCGATCTACATTGGCACCACTACCCGAGAGGTCGCTGAGTTTCTCGTTCTCAAGCTCCTTCTTGCGAGTTGCGTATTTTACGAGATATTGATCGAGAGCCTCTTTCAATTCGGCAATGCGAATCGTAGATTGAGCTTGCAACTCTTCACTCTTGCGACGCAAATCGTGCTCGATGTGTTTGCTTTGCTCCTTAATCTCTTTACGCACCGCTTCGAGCTTATTCGTAGCCGCCTCAACGTCTTTACGAGCCAGTTCGACTGCCTTTGATACCTCCTCGAGTTGTTCTTGTTGTTTGCTCTGAGCATTACGACGTAAGTCTTCAAGCTCTACAGTTTTCTCTCGCACAAGACGCTCTGCTTGCTCGAGTTGATACTCCTCTACCCTAACCTGCTCTTTGAGGTCGCGTACTTGCGGACGGAACTTATTGCGCAAGGCCTCTTCTTCGGCTGCAAAACGTTTATCAGCTTCATCAAATGCCGAGCGCAGAGCCTCTATTTTATCTTGTATTGCTTGCTTTTCTAGTGCATAGTCTGTCGCACTCTTCACCTTTTGCTCCAAGCTCTCCATCTCGATTTCGAGACCAAAGAAGTTGTTGGTCAAAGCCTCGGTTGCTAACTTTGGAGCCAAGTCTTTGCGGAACAACACCTGCTCATCACACACCTTACCGATGGAGTGTTCCCACCCGGGTACGTTGTCGTTGAGCCAACCATAGAACGAATCGTGTGTACTTTCGAGCTTCTGATCAATAGCCACAACCTGAGGTTTGAGTTGCTCGATCGATTCCGTAAGACGTTCTTTTTCACGCTTAGTCTCTTTCTCGAGCATGCGCTGCTCATTGTCCCACTGCTTTTGAAGCATGTCGGCTTGTCGGCGAGCATGGTCGATCGCGTTTTTGGCTTGAATGCTACGATTCTTGTGCTCCGAGATCTGATCCTTTAGCGCCTCAATCTCTTTCTCAAAGTGACGTACATGTCCGGCATTTGCTTTTGCGATCTGAGCTTGTTGCTGCTTCTCTCGCTTTTCGTTCAACTCCTGCTCGGCAAGTTTTAGCATATCGTTGTGTTGCTCTGCCGACTCTTCGATCAGCTTGTCGCACTCTTTGCGCATGCGTTCGCGCTGTTCGTTTTGCTCACTCTGAATTTGCAGACGTGCCTTTTGATTTTCGTTTTCAAACGCACTCTTCTGATTTTCGAGTTCGCCCAACAGTGCTTCATACTTTTGCGATACACTCTTGAATTCGGTTTGCAGCAAATCGCGTTCGTTCTTCAGGTGGGTTTGCTCTTGCATCACCACCGATTTTTGTTCTACACGCTTACAAACCGATTCGATATCTTTCTCTTTATACACTTGCTCCTTCTGGCGAGCCTCGTGTATTTTACTGTCTACAACCGAAAGACGACCTTTGATCTTACCCAGCGCATTGCCCGAACGTGCCGTAATCTCGTCGATACGTCGATTGGTCTTTTCCTCTTCGTGCTTCAACACCAAAACCTCTTTCTCGAGTTTGGGGAGTCGGTTTTTGTTCGAGTCTACAGCCCAGGCAAGACGGTAAGCCATCTCCTTTTCATCCATACGCATCGCTCCTATTTCGGCACGATAACGCGCCACCTCTTCGGCTTGCAACGTTACGGCTTTGTCGCGGAAAGTTTTGATGTCACGCAGGTGCGTATCAAAGTCTTTCAGGTGATGCTTGTAGTTGTCGAGACGAATCTGCTTGTCTTCGTCTTCGAGCGAAAGAATGATGGTCTGCTTGATAAACTCAGCCTCGAGTTTCGAGTTGAGAAACACGTTCTGAATGGTACGCGGAATATTCTGATACTGGGCACTCTCGAGCAAAGCAAAGCGTTTGTACTCTTTGCGTGCCACGTAGTTTCCGTACAGGATATCACGGTATTCTTCGAGGGTATCGAGCTTGTGACTGTAAAAAATATCTTGTTTGTCGAGTACCGACTTGATTTGCCACCAGTCGTTGTACGCAACATTATCATCGTTGATAAAAATCTCTTTACGAAACGGAGAGTCGATGAAGCGGAAGCCTACACGTCCTTGCGAACGGAAGGTCATCACGCAAAAAGCCGAGTCTTCGCTTTTCACCTCATACACAATATACGAGTCGGTATAAGGCAGGTAATACTCCTGATAGTTCTTCTTCTCTTTTGCGATACCGAGCTTCAACGAGTCGGCATTGTAGAAGAAAAGCACCGAACGCAGAATGGTACTTTTACCTACCCCCTGGGTACCGATAAGGTGCACGTTTCCGTCGAGCAGGATTTCGGCATATTTAATGGCCGCACTATTGATAAATACGACTTTATTCAGGTATCTCATTTTGAATTTCTTCGGGGATGTTAATACTCATAATCAGGTCTTCGAGGTACTTGAAAGAAGCTAGCACTTTGTAGGTACCCGTGATGCTGTTTTCCAATTCAAAGAATCGGTCTTTACACATTTCTGTCAGGATGTTTTCGATGATCTCACGATGTGATTCGCCACGTACAGTACGACGAAGGGCATTGAGCTTCATCTTGAAGGTAACGTCCATCTGTAGCTTCACTTCGAGGTCTGATGCCGAGAAGCGAGAGCCTACGCCAAAGGAGTCGTTGAATGTTTTGAGGAAGTCTACAATATCGATCCATTTGTAGGCTTGCTCTAGTTTACGCTCAAGATTGGTCTTCGACTCGTTGCGTGAGAAGTAGAAATACTCCTGACCTTGCTCTAGCTTAAAGCCAATGTGCAGGAAATAGTCGTAAAGTTCCTGATAGTTTTCGTCGATGATATCAAACAACATGCGCGTTGTTTGATCCATGCTATTCGAACTGATAAAGCGACCTTTGCTCAGTTCTTCAAATATATCGCCCGTTTGTTTCGGTAAATTCATACTACTTTTTTTTCGGATAAACGATTACATACTCGATATCGCCGTCGCGCTCGTACTCGTCGCTCACGTCGAATTCTGTATCATACAAAGCAATCAACTGACAGAAGATCTTAATTCGGTCTTCTTTTACTGCATCGAAAGGATAGTTATACGCTTGCAAAAACTGATAAAGATGCTGCTCTCCTTTGACAAAGTCTTTTTTCAAGACTTCGGGGTTTATCATCGGAGTAGACTCGGTTCCGTCTTCGAGGTAATCCATATCAATTTTACCGGCCTGGGGAGCTTCTATCTTAGCTCCTTTTCGCTGCTCGGCAGATAACTTGCGAAGCAGCGGAAGTACTTCGTCTGTCTGCAAAAAGTCGAGCGAAAGCTTGAGTGGATATGCCGGATTAGGCTCAAACACCACATCGCTTCTACCTTCGAGTACGTCACAGATATTGGAGCGACTTTGCAGCTCTACCTGATCTTTAAGGTATTTGATCTGGCGAATCTTCTCGAGTACCTTACTTTGATACTTGATACGATTGAGGTATTCGATGATTTGCTTTTGCACCTCGATGAGGTTGTGACGGGTTTGATTAAGGGCCTCGCGTAGTTCGAGACAAATCTCTTTCAACTCATCGTCCATAGCCTTGCGTAAGAAGTCGGATTCTTCTACCGTTATGAGATGCTCTACGTGCTCGATAAGCACTTGCAGATCGTCGCGTTTGCGTGCATAATCTTCAAGCTTGGCTACTTTAATCTTAAAGTTTGGCTCCGTTTTGAAGGTATTGTCCACATTGCGCTGAATATCCATAATGTAGCGCACAGCGGTACGTTCGAGACGACGCAATGCCGATTTTATAGTACGTAAGTAGTTGTATTGACGGATTTCGTTACGTTCTTGCTTGTAGAAAAGTATATTTTGTTTGACGAATAAGATACTCTCCTGAATGTATGAAACGTTGATCTCTTCGTTTACATCGAGAAATTGCTCGAAGAATTGCAGAAAACGGTCGTCGAGTTCGATATACTGACCGTTGCGTCTGATGATCTCCTTGCTGATTAAGTTGTCGAGTCTTTCTTGCGAAATGTGCTGAAGTGCTTTTTCGTAGAAATAGGCTGCCGACTTACGTTTCTCAAACATATCGCCAAGCAGTTCACGTCCTATATCCAGAGCTCTGATCAACTCTCGTATGGAGGAAAAAATATACATTATATAAGGGTTATTCTTTTTTTATGCAACCATTCTACCTAATCACTGCAAGCATAAAAGCATTGACAGGTGTAGAAAGAACCAAAATTAGTTGATTTTAGAAAAAGAACCAAATAGAGTAGCTTGCAAAATATTGCATTATAAAGTCTGAAACGAAACTCCTGCCTATCTATATTGTATCCTTTATTTAAATACAGTACATTTGCGCGAAATTTATCAATCTACACAACGATGTCTGATTTGATCTTTGAGCTTTCGGAAGTACTTTCTTCTGACGAATATCATCTTACTAAGTTTGAGAAGGAAGAACTTATAAGACGCTTTATTTTAACGTCTAAGTTGTTAAACACACCTACATATTTGATCGATAGATATGGTAAGCAAATCTTTTGTCTATCTCAGTCGTTCCTCGATTTTATAGGGTATTCGAAAAATGATGCTCAGATTTCTCAAGCAAAAATATTGAATGAGACAATTG
>CAMTPD010000110.1 GCA_947074265.1 uncultured Porphyromonadaceae bacterium | reverse complement strand
ATATGAGAAAGCAACTATTTTATTTGGCTGTTTTGTTTTTTATCGCTTGTTTTGCAGGAATTGCTGCTTCTTTTGGAGCAGATCAACAACAAGACGCTACTATGAAATCGAAACAACACCGCACTCTTACCCCTGAAGAGGAAAGAGTCATCATTCACAAAGGAACCGAGCGCCCTTTTACAGGTCAATACCTCAACAACAAAGAACAGGGTATTTATACGTGTAAGCAATGTGGCGCTGCTCTATACAGATCGGAAGATAAGTTTGAGTCTCACTGTGGTTGGCCTTCATTCGATGAAGAAATACCCGGAGCCGTAACACGAATTCCCGATCCCGACGGAATGCGCACCGAGATTGTATGTACCAATTGCAATGCACACCTCGGACATGTATTCTTGGGAGAAGGTTTTACCGATAAGAACACACGTCATTGCGTAAACTCAATATCTATGAATTTTATCAAACCAGACACAGCATACTTTGCTTCAGGTTGCTTTTGGGGTACCGAATACTACTTCAACAAAGCCAAAGGAGTAATGGAAACAACCGTCGGCTTTATGGGCGGACACGTTGACAATCCGAGTTATAAAGATGTTTGCACCAAAACAACCGGACATATCGAAACTACCGAAGTAGTTTACAATCCGGATGAAACCAGTTACGAAGATCTTGTGAAATTGTTTTTCGAAACGCACGACTTCACTCAAAAAGACGGACAAGGACCCGACATCGGCCCACAATACATTTCTGTGATCTTTGTAAAAAACGATGCCCAAAAAGCAATTGCTGAGAAATATATCAATATATTGCGCGACAAAGGATACGACGTAGCTACACAAGTACGCAAAGCCGAACCTTTCTGGAGTGCAGAGGCATACCATCAAGACTATTACGACCATAAGGGAACCACTCCTTATTGTCACTCGTATAAGAAAATCTTTGACTAGTATTTAGTCAATTCCGATATTATATCCTAAACAAAAGAAAAAGGCCGAGTACATCAGAAGCGTCTGAGTATCGGTCTTTTTTAACTTTACTAGACCTGTACCATGAAACGACTTAACAAAACACTTGCGACAGGCACGCTCTGCGCAACCTTTCTATGTGCCACCACTACCATTACGGCACACAATCATACGGCATTATTCAACATCGGCATAGCAGACAACAATTCGTCAGAGTTTGCCCTCTATCCCGATCAAAAGACCAGCTTCCTTGCCACCTTTGGCGGAGAACATGCCTACTATGTCGGATATTCTACACCGGCAAAACACTGGCCTTATGCACTTCCCGGACCAATGGACTCTTGGGGCGGTGGCGGTTATTGGGCAGGTTTTCACCCGCGACACTTTCCATCGTTTTACTTCGAC
The DNA here is from genome assembly GCA_947074265.1 of uncultured Porphyromonadaceae bacterium. Classification (GTDB taxonomy): domain Bacteria; phylum Bacteroidota; class Bacteroidia; order Bacteroidales; family CAMTPD01; genus UBA12018. The sequence goes on along the minus strand of CAMTPD010000110.1, from coordinate 4,584 downwards.
CTCAGCAAAGCTCCATCCAAAGGAGAAAGTACGTTCCTGATAGCTTTTACCTAGGTAAACAACCAACATGCAACGACCCTCCGCATCGAAATCAACGGGCATCGACAAGAGTACGATCTCAATGCGTCTACAAAAGAAATCAATGCCCGGTTTCCTTCTGCATGGCTCAAGCAAGGAATGAACACCATCCGCATGGGTATTGTAAAAGGAGGATCTGTTCAATTCGACCACATTGCATTGACTGCTCCTGATGCGGTTTTAGCCTCCAATGCCACATCTACCCTCATCAAAGACGTAAAAGCAGCGCCTTTCGAATACGCAAACGCTTCATCCGGCAACCGCAAACAACCCATCCTTTTCGACCTCGTTCAGTTTGACCGTCCCACCGATCTTACATTCAAGATCGAAGGTTATCCCGCTGTAACCAAACGCATCGAACCAGGCAAAACCATTCAGGAGATCGATCTTCCCGCACTGACAGGTAAAAAGCAAAAAGAGAAACTCAATATCGTGGTTACGGAGCAGGGGAATACGCTCTACAAAGGCTCCATCGAACGCAGCAAAGGAGCGTTACATCAACCGGCAGATTTTGTCGATCTGCTTATGGGTACGGGCAATTCGCGTTGGATGTTTAAACCGGGACCTACACTTCCTTTCGGAATGGTGCAAATTGCCCCCGACAATCAAGACGAGACATGGAAAGCCGGATACGAATACTCGATCGAAAACATTGCAGGCTTCAATCACTTTTGCGACTGGACCATGACCGGCCCCGTTGTGCAACCTACTTGCGGAGCTTTGCAAACAACACCCGGACGAGAAACCCAGCCCGACGAAGGCTATCGCTCACGCATCGATAAAAGTTCGGAAGAAGCACGAGTAGGACACTATTCGGTATTTATGACAGACACAAAGATCAAAGCCGAAGTCACCTCTACCCGTCGTGCGGCATTGCAACGCTATACATTCCCCAAACACGAGCAGGCACGCATCTTGATCGACCTTTTCACACCCAACGAATATCCGCACAACTTGGTAAATGCCGAGATCACGTGCGTCTCCGATCACACCATCGAAGGGTTTGCAACCTACTACAATGCCTTTACCGGCTATTCCCTCGAACAAAACTATACGGTTTACTTCGTATTTGAGTTTAGCAAACCGTTTCAATCGGTAGACGGATGGACCAACGAAGGGGTAGAACCCGTAACCGGTTACATCGGCAATTGGAATCGCAACCACCAACATGCCACTGCAGACAAGGTTGTCTCCAACATTACCCAATTGCAAGGCAAAGGAGACATGGGTATCTCGGTCAATTTCAACACCACTGATCAAGAAGAGATCCTCGTTAGATCGTCTGTTTCACTGGTCGACCTCAATGGTGCTCGCAACAACCTGCTGCAAGAACTCGCGCAACCTTTCGGATGGGACTTCGAAGCCGTAGTACAAAACTCACGCTCCATTTGGAACGACTACCTCAGTCGCATCGAAATCGAAACCGACGATTACTTACAAAAATGCAAGTTCTATACCAATCTCTACCGAGCCTTGGCAGCGAAAGCAATCTGGAGCGATTACGATGGAAGGTACACCGACGAGGAAGAAAACATCAAACAACTCCCCGATCCCGAACGCTACATCGTAAGCGGTGAATATTGGAATACGTTTTGGGACAACCAACAACTCTTCAACCTCATGGCACCGGAGCTATCCGAAACATGGGCGCACTCTGCCATCGAACTCTATAAAAACAGCGGATGGTACAATACCGATCCCGCAGGTATCGAACACACCGGCGTGATGGTTGCCATGCACGTAGCCTCTCAAATCATGGGCGCTTGGCAAAGCGGTATCCGATCCTTCAGCCTCGATACGGCATATACCGGTATCAAGAAAATGCTTACCACTCCGCCTCAACGCCATCCCGGAGGAGGTACCGTGGGGGTAGAACACCTAGTTCCATACATGGAATACGGCTACATTCCACAGGGAAAAGGCTATGTTTCGAATACGCTCGAATATGCATACGACGACTGGTGCGCCGCGCAAATGGCAAAAGCCTTGGGTAAAGAAGACGATTATGCGTATTTCCTCAAGCGATCGGAAAACTGGAAGAACCTACTCGATCCGAAATCGGGCTTTATTCGACCTAAAGACGAGCAAGGCAATTGGATAGAACCGTTCGATCCCTATCACACACCCGGCTTTGTAGAAGGAAACGCATTCAACTACAGTTGGTTTGCACCGCACGATCCCGAAGGACTTGTTGCTGCAATCGGACAAGAACGATTCGTAGGTCGTCTCGATAGCGCAATGGCAAAATCTGCACGGGCCAACTTCAACGCAGCAGGCGACAACTTCGGCGACTTCCCCGTAAACCAGGGAAATCAAACCTCCATGCAGGTAGCCTACCTCTTCAACTGGGCAAAAGCACCATGGCTTACACAAAAATGGAGTCGCGCCATTCAAGAACAATACTACGGTACCACCCCTTACGATGCCTATCCGGGCGACGAAGATCTGGGACAAATGAGCAGTTGGTACATCTTGAGTGCATTGGGACTATTCCAACTCGATGGAGGTTGCTCCCAAACACCACACTACGAACTCGCCTCTCCCCGCTTCCCGAAAGCAGTAATTCATTTCGGCAACAAGTACAACCGAGGCGACAAACTCGAAATCATTGCACACAACGCATCGAAAGAAAACAAATACATTCAGCGCGTACAACTCAACGGCAAACCGATCACTAGCTTTAGAATTCCGCAATCGGAGCTATTCAAAGGCGGAACACTCGAAATCGTGATGGGTCCACAGCCTAACAAGTCGTGGGGCACTGAAAAAAGTACAAAATAAGCAGCACTCAGAATCACCACATTAGATAAAAAAGCAACCTTTTTAGCAAAAAACATGCTAAAAAGGTTTGCACGTTTAAGAAATAACACTACCTTTGCAACGCAATCGAGAGAAAACGAGAGCAGAACTAACAAGTTCTTTTTGGAGAGGTGGCAGAGTGGTCGATTGCGGCGGTCTTGAAAACCGTTGTACTGCGAGGTACCGGGGGTTCGAATCCCTCCCTCTCCGCTGAAAAAGGTCTAGAAATATATGTTTCTAGACCTTTTTTATTTATTCATATTCTACAGTTTTCGAACTGCTAATACACTGACCCTTACATCTTTATAGGAATCTAAAGGTTGAAACAAATCAAATACATGCAATTATGAGTAAATAAAACAGTAATTATGAGAAAGAAGTTACTAAATTAGCAATCAGAGTTAATACCCTCTAAAAACATATCTATTATTAAAGTAATTATCTTAAGTAAGTATGCGACCATTAATTTTAAACTATACAACAAAGCAAAGTAAAAGCCAAGAAAATAAATTTCGTTACAACCATGAGCTAGCTTTGAGCGTGGTAGAAATTAGAAACTCAATAATTCCAGCTATTGACTTAGATTCACATACTCTTTCTCTAGAAACATTCACAAAAGTACAAGGCGAAGGTTCTGATGATAATATGAATTATTGCATTACTACAGAAACACGCGTTGCTAGAGAAGATAGTGATTCGTGTATAGACCTTATGCTTGCAACTAAAACTTTTTCAAATATAGAAAGCGATGACGAGTGTACTTATAATAACTAACAAAAATGATATTACTGCTGATTTTATTGTCAAAGGTTTAATCGATAGAAAAATATCATTTTACAGATTTAACACAGAAGAATTAACTGTATCTATTAATATCACTCTTGATTTTAAGAACAATATCTTCTTTCTATTTGATAAAATAAGCAAGACAACACATAATTTATTAAGCTTCACCTCCATATATTACAGACGCCCTAAACTACCAGATCTAAATCATATAAAAGAAATTAGTGATGCTGAAAGGCATTTGTTAAAAAATGAGATTTTGTATACTCTAGAAGGTGTGTACAAAATACTTCAGGATGCCTATTGGATAAGTCCTTTATACTCTATCAGAGAATCCGAAAACAAAATATACCAATTAATTACTGCTAAACAAATAGGATTTGATACCCCTTGCTCAATAATATCAAATTACTATCAATCAGCCAATGACTTCATCTGCAGCATTAATGGTGAGATTATTATCAAACCCATAAAAACAGGACTTATTGAAGATTCATCTGAAACATCAGTAATTTTCACTAGCAAATTAGGTAGAGACAAAGTCCTTAAAGAGGAGGTTACTTTTTGTCCTATATTCTTACAGAATAACATTAAGAAGAAAGCAGACATTAGAGTTACTATAGTAGGAGAACAAGTCTTTGGAACTCGTATCAACTCACAAGATATGACTGAAACAGAGATTGATTGGCGACAAGGTGGCACCATTTTAGAACACACTAAAATAAATATTCCAGATGACATTAAAGAAAAATGTATTCTTCTTTTAAGAAAATTACGTCTGCGATTTGGAGCTATTGATTTTATTTTAGATACTAACAACAATTTTATTTTTCTTGAAATTAATCCCAATGGCCAATGGGCATGGATTGAAAAACAAGTAGGTCACCAAATCAGTAAAGCAATTGTTAAACTCTTAGTAGA
>CAMTPD010000109.1 GCA_947074265.1 uncultured Porphyromonadaceae bacterium | reverse complement strand
AGTTGTAATCAATCCGAATCGAGAAACCTACTTTATAGTCAACAATATATGGCATATACCGGTAATGTTTAAAGCCGTAAATTGGTGTATTACGATCTATAGAACGGGAACTTATAATTTAGACACTGAAGATAGAAGCACTTCTCTTTTTTCATCAAATAACGCTGGGGTTGATCCAATAAAAAGATGTGAAGGTTTTCTTCAGTTTAACAACTCCATTCATTGTATCGAAATAAAGAACAGAGGAAGACGAGGCAATTGGCTAAAAGACGCGCGAGAAAAGTTTGAAGAAACAATATTAAGCTTCCGAGAGCATCATCCGGCTTTAGCGCATCAAATCGCAAAACCTATACTTTGTAATCCTACTTATACAGGCTTTCACCAAAATGAAATGGTGCAGAAAAGAATGTTGAAAGATAAAATTGGAGTTGAGTTTGTAAGGCAAAATGAGATAACCATTTAACAAAAGCTTCTTACTTACTTTTGTTGAGTATTAAAGTAAGTAAGGAGCAAGAAGCTAACTTCTTATTCAAGGAGCTTTTGTGCGGTCTTTTTATCTACCTTGAAGGCTGTGCCGTGACGCGTGCCTTTTGGGAATGTAATTTGATCAGATACGTCTTCCCATGTTTTCCCGCCATCGCCAGAGCGAACGGCTCCGTATTTTCCTTCCATGTATTTATCGAAGTAGACGTAGATGTATTTCCCTACTTGCAGAGGTGATGCTCCTTCGGCCCAATAGTTGCCTGTGATGGGCTCCGACACTGCGATTGGGAAGCCTTTCTTTAAGTCGCGGGTACGCGTAACACGGATGTTTTTTTGTGGAGGATTCGGGTTTTCGTTCTTGACAAAGAACAAATACTCGTTGCCTTGTTGTAAGATAGCTCCGTCGATGACACTAAAGTCGGGGTTAAAGAAGATCGCCGTAGGGGAAAATGTTTCGAAGTCTGGTGTTGTTACAAAGTATTGTCTGTGATTCAACCCTTTTTCGGTTTCACTCTCGGCAACGGGCGAATGCATCCCCGGGATGGTTGATGCCCAAATGATGTAATACTGTTTACTCTTAGAGTCGTAGAAGACTTCGGGAGCCCAGCTGTTTTTGGTTTCGGGAAGATGATCCATAACCGGGATGATTTGCTGGTTGCTCCAATTGATTAAGTCGGACGATGAAGCGTGTCCGATGTGTTTGTCCCACCATCCGGTAGTCCATACCATATGAAATAGTCCGTCTTCTCCTTGTACGATACTTGGGTCGCGCATCAATTTATCTTTACCAAGCTGCGGTGTCAGAAAGCTCTTTCCATCGGCAACTGGTGTCCATTGCAGTCCGTCTTCGCTATAAGCAAAATGCAAACCGTCTTCGCCGTTGCCAGTAAAATACGAGAATAGATATACGTCTTTTGCAAATAGCGAGGCGCAATAGCAAAAGAGAATCAAACAGAGGGATGCTATACGATAGTTTTTCATGTTGAGGATGATTTGTATGATTTTACACAAAGCGTTCGCGTTTTTGCAGGTTTTGCATCGCTATAAGCAATGCAACGATACAGCCAACGGCAAGAAACATTCTGTTTTTGAAGATGATATCTTGCCAAATAACCATGTTCATGTCTCTGATTTCACTAAAGGGATTGAGAAAGATATCCCACATGCTATTCTTTAAGATGCCATTGCGGGTAATGAAAAACGAGACAAGTCCTATTACAATCATTACGATTGATGTTCCGCTACCACTACGAATAATGGTAGAGAACATAAAGGCAAGATTTCCTAAAAACAAGACCGGCAGCATGATGCTATTGGCTATTTGAAACGGATTGACTTCATAGAGCATGATCGATCCGATATATGCAAAGATGATAAGTAAGAAATATACCAAAACGTAGATCATAACAAGGCGGATAAGCCATACCTTGAAGCGGTAGTTTGGGATACCGAAAATGATCTCAAGGATTTTGCAGTCTTCATCGTTCTGAATGCTGAATGAAGTAGGGTAGAACACGATGAGTAGTGAGGGGAAAAACAGGAGTTCGTATACTAATCCTGTGTTCAACTCTGAGTTGTTCCAGACACTGAGAAACATTGTGAGCATATAAAATACCAACGATGCCAGTAGAAACCAAATGAATTTATTGGCAAAGATAATCTCTGTGTTGTACTTGGTCATTGGAACAACTGTAGATAACAGGTCTTTTATTTTCATGATTACTAGAGTTTATAAGTTTTTAAGCATGCATAGGTAAGCATCTTCCAAGTTCGGCTCTACAAGCTGCGCTCCTTCGTGCGGAACGTCGGCTGATATGTATCTTACCTTGATAAGATCTCCTTCTTGAATGTGGTGTACTACCATGCTTACATCAAGTTCTTCTTCGAATCGTTGTGCAGAGATATTAAACTGCCACACTTTGTTATGGGCATAGTTTACCATCTCGCGCGGATTACCAAAGTATTTAAGGTCGCCTTTGTTAATGATGGCTACCTGATTACATGAGCTGGCAATGTCTTCGATGATGTGAGTAGAGAAGATTACGATGCGTTCTTTACTCAATTCTACAAGCAGATTTCTGAAACGAATACGCTCGCGCGGATCGAGTCCGGCTGTGGGTTCGTCGACAACAAGGATACGAGGAAGGTTGAGCAATATAAGCGCAATCCCGATACGTTGTTTCATCCCTCCCGAGAATGAGACGATCTTCGCGTCTTTTCGGTCGTACATGTGTACGGCTTTCAGCACGTATTCGAGACGTTCTCTTCGCACTTTGGGGTCTACAACTCCCTTGAGAATAGCTTCGTAGTTGAGGAAATCCCACGAAGACATGTTTTCGTACGTGCCAAATTCTTGAGGCAAGAACCCAATTAGCCCTTGCAGCTCTTCCCGGTATTCTTTTGTGTTGTATTGATTGATATGAATGGTTCCGTAGCTTTGTTCGAGAATACCGGTAATGATGCGCATAAAGGTAGACTTGCCAGCACCATTGGGCCCGAGCAAACCAAACATCCCCGTTTTGATATCGAATGATACGCCTTTGAGGGCTTTGAATGGAACGTGGCGCTTGCCGATGATCGGAATGCTTTTTACAAACTTGTAATAGCGACTTCTAAATGCAGCAAAGCGTCCTTCCAAGCGTTCGGTATTGACTTGGTTGCTATATAGAAACTCGGAAGTTCGGATGATTTGCAATACTGCATACCATATCAATAAAGAAAAGACTGCTAATCCGGTTGCATAGGTTTGTTTTCCAAAGATGATGCAAAGGATAAGTGGTAATCCCCATTTTAGGATGGTTGCAATGCGACTGCTCCAACGTGTCGACTTGTTTTTATAATGCCTGTATCCGTTGATTTGTCCGATAAATAAAAGTATAAAACGGTAGATCACGATCGAGAAGACCAGTTTCCAAAAGGTGCTTTCGAGGTAGAACCAGGTAAAGTAAATTATGAATCCAAACAATGCATACTGCCAACTGCTTTTGAGGAAGTCTTTGAGGTTATGAAACTCATTGGTAAGACCGAGGCGACGACGCAATATAACTCCACTTTGCCATTGTCTGACAAATAATGAAGGTCTGTCATAAATCTTTACCAGATTCTCAACTCTGATGTGGATAGACTTATGCTCAGGTATGAGACTGCTATCTGCTCTGCGTAATGAATTGAGAATAAAGAATGTCACTCCCGGGATAAGGAGTGTTACCCCTACAAACCAAACGCACTTGAGTAGCAATCCGCTTATATTGAAATAAATATAGCAGATGGCTGCGGCAAAGAGAAGAGCATGTAAGATGTATATGTTTTTATGTAATGTCTTATACCATGCAATGCTGTTTTCGAGTCCGACGCATACGGTTGGAATCATTATTAGTGTAAGCAATGCAGAACAAGCCAATCCTCCAATTACAGTAATGGCAAAAGGAGCTCCGATAATACCCGAGTATTCGTTGTTGCCAAGTGCCAGTGGAAACATGGCTACGATGGTAGTTATGGATGTAATCAATATAGGACGCATACGCGAGAGTCCGGCCATGATGAGTGCCCGGTTGCGACAATAGCCGCGTTGGCGCAATATATTTGAGTAGTCGATTAAGATGATTCCGTTGTTTACTACTACTCCGAGCAGAATAAGAAAGCCGGTAAGTGAATTGGCATTCATCAAGCTATTGCCCGATAAAAGCAATGCAACTAATGATCCTATTGCTGCTAAAGGAATGGTAAAAAGGAGTACAAACGGCGTAACCAATGATTCGAATACGGATGCAAGAATCATAAATATAAGAATAAAGGCAGCGAAAATCAGAAACTTGAAGTCGGCAAACTGGTCTTCTTCCTCAATAATTTCGATTGCGATACCGGCAGGAAGATTGTAATTTGCGATTAACTGTTCGATTTCTTGCTTGTATCCGTTTAGAACCTCTTCAGAGGCTTTGTCTTCGAACTTGAATCCGTAGTTGAGTCTGATTTGTTTTTCTTTATCAACACGTGAAATGTTTGAAATTCCTCTCGACTTGATCACAGTTGCGATTTCATCGATTGATTGAATTCCACCTTTGGCATTGCTTACTTGTATACGTTTGAGCTCATCAATGCTTTTTTCTTTAGGCAAATCTGTAGGGTCTTCTTTTTTCGGACGCTCTTCACGAATAATAATTTCGTAATCTTTGTCATCAATGGTGATTTGAGATCCACTGGTAAAATCCCTATTGAGCGACATGAGTCCGTTGGCTATATCTGAACGGCTGATCTCGTATGAATGAAGCAATGGTTGGTCAAACAGGAGGTGTATCTCGGGACGACGACCGGTAGATGAAAGGTTGTTCCATGATATGAAGTCTAGTTTGCTTACTTGGTATCGTAGGTCTTCGCCTACGATCTGCATCATTTCGAAGTCGCTACCCTTAATAAGTATTCCTTTTCTGCCACCACCGGCACCAAGCATACTCATCATTTGTCCCATTCCGTTCATCATCGCATTGTTTTGCCCTCCGGAATGTGCTTCGTTTATCATAATTGAGGTAATCCGTTCGTGTGGTATTTTTTGCATGAGCTCATCACGAACGACTCCAATGTCTCTACGGCCAATTCGCTCGAAGTTTTCCTTCATAACTAAAGTGATATTGGCTGTGTTTTCAGATATATTGGTAACGACTTCTTTTATCTCAGGAATATCAATAATGCGACTTTCGTATAATTCTATAACGCTGTTTGTTTCATCCAACGTGCTACCAAAGCGTGTAGACAGTTGAATGTTGATGCGATTTGATTTTACAACTTTACCGGTTATAAAAGATGTCGACATGTTTATCAAGATAACCAGAAGTAGCATGACTAACGCTCCTATACATGCCGCAAAAGGATTGCGCATACAGGTCTTTAATAGTACCAAGTAGATTTGTGTAGGGCGCTGAGTTATGGCAACTTTCTCATAAAAACGACTATCTCCTTTCTTAAACTTGAGCATAAGATAAGTAGTCATTGGTATAAAGAGTAGTGCAACAAACAACGAAATGCAGAGTGTGGAGATGATGGATACACCTATTTGATATCCCATCAATTGTATGATGTAATTATCTGAAAAGACAAAAGGAAGGAATACGGTAATGGTTGTAAGTGTGGCTGCAAAGATCGAGCGCCAAACTTCTTTGGTTCCTTCTGTAACTGCTTTCTCCGGAGTATATCCTTGAGCCGAAAGCCGGTAGATGTTCTCGAGTACAACAATACTGTTGTCGAGCAACATTCCTACGGCAAGGGCCATTCCGATAAGTGTAAAACTATTGATCGATACTCCAAAGGCATAAAATAGGTTGAATGCTGTAAATATAGAGATTGGAATAGATAATGCAATGATAATAACCAATCGCATGTTTTTAAGAAAGAACCAAAGTATGATAACAGCCAAAAGGCCTCCAATCAATGCAGACCAACTGATTTGCTCTAGATCGGAAGAGCACACGTCTGAACTCCAGTCACTCCGGAGAATCT
>CAMTPD010000108.1 GCA_947074265.1 uncultured Porphyromonadaceae bacterium | reverse complement strand
GCTGGACCTCTTTTAGAAGAATGTTAAGACTCTTTCTTCTAAAATTGAGAATATAAGAAATAAAACTAAGATTACGTCTGCAAGCTTAGTGTTGAGTATACTTTTAACACTGTGACCTATGTGCCCCGTTTGCGGAAGAATCTGAAGCGACTTAAAGGAGCCTTCTTTACATCCTGACTTATTTAGGCATTTGTATTCGCTTGCTGATTTTGATAGCTCGGTTATTAGAGATACCAGCAATATCTTGAATGCATATAAAATAGGTTGATTGGGAGGGATTCTTAATTTGAGTGATTGTCGCATATAGCAATAAAGAAAAATAGTATGGTTTGGGTAGCTATTTATCAGCTTTTGTCTGTTATATTTGTGTTATAATTATATAGCAACCTAACAAACGAGAAATTATGACTGTATTTTACACTCCAGATCTAATAGCTGATTATATTCTATCTAAATCTAATCGCGAGGCCGGAGATACAATTTCTCCGCTAAAATTACAGAAGCTTCTTTATTATTGCCAGGCTTGGCATTTAACAATATTCAAAAGACGTTTGTTTGACGAAGATATTGAAGCTTGGGCACATGGGCCAGTTGTGAGATCGCAATACAATCGATTTAATCACATCAAATTATATGACAACATTGATCCGGTATGTATAGAATCAAATCTTGATGTACTTCATGAGTCAAGAGACTTGATCAATGATGTACTTGCTGTCTATGGCGAGCATTCTGCAGGTTATCTCGAAAACTTGACTCATAGTGAGTCGCCTTGGATTGAGGCTCGTAAGGGATATCAGGAGTTTGAGCGATGTAGTGAGGTTATTTCCGATGAGTCGATGATAGAATTCTATTCTACTATTTTACAGCGTAATGAAGAATAAACCTAGAAAAAGTCTAATACCGAAAAATGCTGCAGCTACTCCACAACTAATATATCTGAATAAAGATGTTAGTGTTTTGGAAAAGATTAGTCAAAGTGGGAGCAATGATGTACCTGTTTTTATCTCTATCAAATACATCCAACATAAGCACGAATGTTTTTCTGAATGGTCAAAGGTGGAAATGGATGCTTTTTGGAGTTTCAATACCAATATTCATAATAAAACTTGGCAGCAAGTGTATCAAAGTGGTGGTAAGGGAGATAAAACCGGACTTGGTTATACTGTGATTGATAAACAGGTGTACCCAGAGTCTGAACTGAAAAATAAATTATCGGATGATATTACGCTTTTTGAGCTGCGTGTGACTCAGAGAATAAGAGTGCACGGTTTTAGAATGGGTGCTATTTTCTTTATTTGTTGGCTCGATAAAAATCACTCTCTTTTAGGAAAGTGAGATTATATGAAAATTTGAGGATATTGCAAAGAATAGAAAAAGATATTGAATAATATAAGATAAACGAAGAGCCGTCGGGATTGCATTGTGCGTTCCTGGCGGCTCTTCGTTTTTAGAAAAGTAAGATATATGTTACTCTTTTTCTTTTAGCATGGTTCCAAAGATGCGAGCGGCGTCTTCTACAAATCGGCCACATGGGCGGTTTGAGTAGTAGTAGGCGGTTCGCTCCGATGGAGTGGGGTTGCTGCTTGGTTTGAGTGTTTTGAGCAGTTCTTTGCAAATAATGGATTGGTGCTTTTCTTTGAATAACGTCGCTGCTTTTTGTACTTGCGAATAGTTGTCTGTGCGTGCGTCCATATCTGCGGTGTCGGTTACCGGATAGGCTAATCCGATTAGCATTGACATGCCGCTGATGGCTCCGCATACTTCTCGCATTCTGCCTAGTCCGCCTCCAAATGATACCGAAAGTGATTTTGCTAGTTCGGTTTCGATGTTGTAAAGGTCTGAATATGCTAAGAATACGGATTGTGCACAATTGTATCCGTTGTTGAAAAGATCGACGGCTTTTTTTACTCTGTCTTCAATGATTAGTTCCATTTTTCTTTGTTTTGATAGACAAAGATAGCCATTATTTAAGAAAGATGCTGCTTAGCTTTATTGCCCTACCAAACTTTTGTTGATCAAATAATCGTATACGATACTTCCTCCGTAGTAGCCTGTTATCATTACGGCAAAGAAGGCTGCTGTATAGATTGCAAAAACTGCCCATTTGTAATATAGGAAGTCTTTTTTGAAGATCTTAGAATATAGTTGAGCTACGCTTCCGATCGAAAATAGAGTTACTGTAACTCCGGCTAGATTGGAGTGTATGTTTTCAATTGTATTTGGCTCTCCGGTAAGATGGAATGTAAAGTAGGAGCCTGTAATGGCTGTGCAAATGGCTGCAATTGTAGCAAAGAGCATGATGAGGAAGCTGAAGAACTTGAAGCAGTCGCTGTGTTGCTTGAAGAATACAGTGATGCAGAAGATCAAGTAGCCAAACATGCCTAGTGCAATTGGGAAATGCACAAACATTGGGTGGATGTGAGTCTCGTTGAACATAGAATTTTGTTTTAATTTGTTTCTGTTTATACAACATGAAAATACTCGATTTGTTTATAGATGTAAAACTGAAGTGTTGATAGTTTGAATGTGATATTCTTGGTATATTTGCAGATAATTTCGATGTCAAATTAAATCTAACAAGACAGTAGTATGAAGGTATTATTAAGAATGTTTGTGTTGTCGTTGTTTCTGAGTTTTGCGGCTTGTATAAATTCTGGACAGGATTATGTGGAATCATTCGATGAGTTTGTAGAAAACGTAAAGGAGAATTGTGACGACTACAACGAAAAAGACTGGCAAAAGGCTGATAAGAAGTTTGAGCTTTACAGCAACAAGTACTATGAGAAGTACAAAAAGGAGCTTACGAAGGATGAAATAAGACAAGTGGCTAAGTTGAAAGGTACTTACATGGGCTTGAAGCTTAAATCGGGTGCTAAATCTGTGCTTGATGGTGCTAAGAATCTAATAGACCAGGCCGGAAGTGCTTTGGATGAAATGAGTAAAAAGACTAAAGAATAAAAACGGAGTTTCTCCGGGTGGCTGTCAAAAGCCTTTTTGGGTTTTATTCTTGAGATATAAAAGATATAAGAAATCCTCTAAATGATTACCGATTGAAGTGTTGTAAACTTCGGATGGTGTCATTTAGAGGGTTTGTTGTTTTATCTATGGTTTGCCGATCGATCAGTCTGGCTTATAGTTGGGCTCTTCGAGTCCGTAATGCTTGCGTTTGTCCTCCCACTTAAGTGCAAATGCAATTACTACGGCAAATGCTGCAATTACCGAGAATGCTTGCATCGGGTAGGTGTAATCGTATACGTCCTGTCCATTTACTTCCGATTCGCAATAGTTGCGTAATAGGTATCCGATGTAATAAGGTACTAGGGTAAGACCTCCGTTTTGGATCCAGAAGATAATTGCATACGCACTACCTAGTTGTCTTTGTGGGGTGATCTTAGCCAATGATGGCCACATTGCCGATGGTACAAGAGAGAATGATAATCCCATACCAATCATCAACACAATTGCAATGATGCTGTTGTCGAGAGCAGGGATAGAGAATAGCAAGTGGATACCCAACAGAAGGATTGAACCAATGATCATGATGGTTGCTGCTTTACCTTAGCGGTCGATAAATGTACCGAATATTGGGGTGAAGAATAGGGTTGAGAAGGGTAGCAGACTCGGTATCATTCCGGCAAAGTCTTCGTTTACTCCAAATTTCTGTACCATCAAATCTGTTGCGTATTTAAGGAATGGGAATACGGCAGAATAGAAGGTGAGGCATAGGAAGCAGATAAGCCAAAACATCTTGTTGTTTGCTAGTGTAACTAGATCGGATAGTTTGAACGATTCTTCTTCATCGTTGTTGGCAAGTGCTTCGGCTTTGTCAAACTGCTTGTCGAGTACGCAGTAGTAAAGGAACATAACAAGTCCGGCCAATAGCGTAATTACAGCTACGGAAAGAGGTGCTGTTACGGTTCCGAAGGCTTTAGCAACAGGAACAGAGGCGCTAAGTGCAAGCATGGTTCCGATACGCGCTACTGCAATTTGTAGTGCAAGTGCAAGTGCAAGCTCTTTTCCTTGAAACCATTTTACGACAACTTTTGAGGCTGTGATCCCAAAGGTTTCTACTCCGACACAAAAGATTGCATAACCGATTCCTGCTATAAGTACTTGTGAGTCTATTCCGAAAAGAAGGCTGTCGCCATGGTGTAGATGGCTAATTGCCGTATACTTGATAATTGCACCGATCACCATTAAAATGGCTGATGCTGTACCTGTAAGTCTGATCCCGAATTTGTCGAGTGCGATACCTCCTAAGATGAGCATCCCGAAGAAAAAGTTGAGCCATCCGTATGCGCTAGAGAAGAGTCCGTACTCTTCACTATTCCATGATAGCTGTGTTTCGATCATACTTTTGAGAGGAGACATCACATCGGCTACAAAATAGCCCATAAGCATCGTGAATGATACGATGATCAGCGTGAGCCATCTTTTAGACTTGGAGTCTTTGATACTAAAATTGTTCATTGGGTAAGTTTTTATTATAATACGTAATTTGTTGCTTATGCTTGTTCGAGATACGATAATAGGTCGGCAACGATAAAACTGCTTCCTCCTACGAATATCAGATCGGCAGGGTCTGCATCTTTCAATGCTTGCTCGTATGCAATGTCGACTGTTGGATAGCATGTGCCTACTAGTCCGCTTTTGTTGCCTAATGCTTGTATCTCTTGTTCATCCATGGCGCGCTTGATGGTTGCCTTCGTGAAATAATAGATTGCGTCTTTGGGTAAAAGGGCTAGGACTCCACTGATGTCTTTGTCGTTTACCATTCCGACTACGATACGTAGGTTTTTATAAGTTTGACGTTTTAGCTGCTCAATGATGTACTTTATTCCGCCGGTGTTGTGTCCTGTGTCGCAGATCGCGGTAGGGTTGCATCGTAGTATTTGCCAACGTCCTTTGAGGTCGGTAAGCTCAACTACATGCTCGAATCCGTATGCTATGTCTTCTGTGTTTATGTGATAATTTAGGTCTTGTAAAACTCGCAAGGCCGAAAGTATGGTTCGTGTATTCTTCTCTTGAGCCAATCCGCCTAATTCTCCTTTTAATGTTCCGTAAAGGCTGGTGTAGTATTTCCAGCTACCGTCTGTGTCGATCTTGGCATCGATAAGTATATTATCTTTTTCTGCAAAGATGATGGGTGCGTTTTCTTTTTCGGCTTTCTTTTCAAACACTTCTTTGGTTTCGGGCGTTGTTTCACCAATAATTATTGGGGTGCGACGCTTGATAATACCGGCTTTCTCTGTTGCAATCTTCTCCAAGGTGTCGCCAAGGAACTGGATGTGATCGAAGCTGATGTTTGTGATGATTGAAAGATCTGGGCTGATGATGTTTGTGCTATCGAGTCTACCGCCTAGTCCGACTTCTATAATGGCAACATCAATCTTTTGATCGGCAAAATAAGCGAAGGCAAGCATCATTGTGAGTTCAAAGAAAGATGGTTGTACTTCTTCGAATTTTGATTTATGCTCATTTACGAAGGAAACGACAAACTCTTTTGATATCATGTGACCATCTATGCGAATGCGTTCTCTGAAATCGATTAGGTGCGGAGAGGTGTATAGCCCGACTTTATATCCTGCCTTTTGTAAGATGGCTGCAAGTGTATGTGATGTGGATCCTTTGCCATTTGTTCCGCCTATGTGAATCGTTTTATAGTTGCGATGTGGATGTTTGAGATATTCATCTAATATCATCACGTTTTGTAAACCTGGCTTATATGCATCGGCTCCTACATGTTGGAATACCGGGACACTATTGTATAAATAGTTTAATGTTTCGTCGTAATTCATGACAACTCTATTTTGGATAGATTGAATAAGAGTTTCAAAAGTACGGATTTTGCTGCATACTGTTATCCCACCTTTACCCCATTCATCTATGATCAAGACCCCCACAGAACCACCACTGAGCAGGTATTATTTGGGTGCTCCTGGTGTTTTTAAACACTGTGTCCGCCCACCTTGTAGATGTGAAGTCAGAGACAGTAGCTCATCTGCTGC
>CAMTPD010000107.1 GCA_947074265.1 uncultured Porphyromonadaceae bacterium | reverse complement strand
TTTGCTTGTAAATGTTTAGAGCATCTTCTACTACTGTATCCAAATTATTTGTAGGGGCATATGATTTAGTCAAGAAAAGTTTGGTATCCTTTGAATTAATTAGTGATGCGTACGTATAACTTATCTATAATTACATTTAAATTATACTAATAAAGGGGCACACAACAAAGCAAAAATCTCTCGGAAGATGTTTGCCGTCAGTGCAATCGTTCCAAGTTCGGCACCTTTGTATTGTGTGATAAACACCGTAGACAACGAATAATATCCAAATCCCGAACCCACAGCCATCACATCAGAAATAGAAAAACCTCGCATAAAGAAACTGATCACAAAAGAGCCCAACAACGTACCCACAATGGTACCTATAGGCACTAACAATACTTTCGGTTTCATCTTTTTCACCATGCCACGCAACTGATCGTCGCAGCCAAGGCTTACTCCCACACAAAACAACAAAAAGTAAAGTGCATATATTGTAAAATCATTCTCTATAAAATAACCGGGAACCCATTCGGTGATACCCAATAAAACTCCTGCTACAAAAAAGGAAAGAATAATAAGCGTACTTTTCATGACTCTTTATTTTTAAACCAAATTGTATATACCAACCACGATACAAGCCCACTACCCATCGTAGCAGCAAAAGAAATCAACACCGCATTTACCCCAATGGTAGAAAGGTTATTGATAATATCCTTATTGGTTCCTACCGATATACCTAAAAAGAAAAGCAAAACAACAATTGCCACCGAGATCATTTTCCCTACCAAGCCGGCAATGTGGCGTTTACGCAGTACGTAACCGGTAAGAATACCGATCATCATACAAGAAATAACTATAAGCATATATAAAAGATTTAATCACAACTTCACGTACGCACCAATGGTATTCCCCACTCCCACAATACGTTTATTACCTACTACCCTAAACACCAAATCACCATGATTGGTCTCTATCGTAATACGATCGCCTTTGCGCATATACGACACCGTATAGCACTCTTCCGTTTCACTGATTGCAATGGTCACCATTTTTTTATCCTTGAATTCGAGATAAGCAAACTCTGCCGTATTTTCAGAAATAAATCGTCCGCGAAGGGCCGACTTGCCCGATAAAATCAGTCCGAGCAACAAGGTTACCCCAACACAAAAAAGAATATTTCCTAAAAGCCCCATACGTCAATTTCATTAATTCATTACTGTAAACAAAGATACTACTTTTCGTTTCAGACCGACACACTCCCTTAACAAGCGCAACAGTTTTGTTTTAAGTTATTAATTTTCACGTAACAGCATCGTTACCTCTATGCAACAAACAGATGATTTCTTTGCCATTGTAAATCAATGATGAAGATTTGATACCAATGAACAGAATTTTAAATTCACTTTTTACCGTTGTTTTGTTCCTTGTTTGCACAGCAACAGGAGCTGCAGAAATTAAAACAACGACAGGCCAATTATCGGGAACCATTTTCGATCTCGAATACAACGAACCACTTCTGGGCGCAACCGTTCAGATCGAAGGCACCACACGCGGAACCGTAACCGATATAGACGGAAAATATGTATTAGACAACATCCAACCGGGTACTTATACCATTCTCGTTTCGTACATCTCGTTCGAACCGAAACGATTCAGCGACATCGCAATCAAAGCAGGCGCTACCACAACCCTCGATGTAGAGATGAGCAAAGCCAATCTACAAATCGAAGAAGTAGTAGTCACTGCAAAACGCAACCTCGAGAGCGAAAACGTCTTGTTGCAACAACGCCAACTTTCCAACCTGGCAGTAGAAAGTATCGGCGCATCGGAAATGAGCATCAAAGGAGTCTCCAATGCCGAAGATGGCGTAAAGAAGCTAACCGGAATCTCTATCGGCGAGAGCAGTCAGGTCATTGTACGCGGACTTGGCGACCGATACAGTGCAACCACTCTCAACAGCATGCCTATCGCATCGCCCAATCCCGACAACAAACTCATTCCGCTCACCCTTTTCCCGTCGGCAGTGGTAAAGAACATTACAGTAAGTAAAGTATACGACCCGAAACACTTTGCCGACTATTCGGGAGCTATGATCGACGTCGAAACCAAAGAAAACATGGGCAAACGCTATTTGTCTGTCTCGGCAACAGTAGGCGGAGTTATCAACACCCTGTTGAAAAGCTTCTATTCTCCAGACTTAGAAGGCGGTATACCCTATCTTGGTTATGCCGGTGGTGGAAAACTTTCACAGCACGTAAAAGATATGAACTGGAATGATTTTCAGAATCTGAAAGCAGACCTCTTCAGAACCACCTTCGACATTCACAAAAAAAGAGCACTACCCAACATCGGACTCACTGCCGTATGGGGAGGTATTTACAATATCGGAAACAATACGCTCGACGTATTGGCTGCCGGAAACTTTAAGAACAGTTATCAGATCAAAGAGCATGTACTTTCATCGACACTTACGGCACAGGGTGTAAAACTCGACGAGTTCGAAGCCGATCAGTACCTATACGAAACTACAACCTCCCTTACCGGACAAGTAGGATATACCTTTGCTCAAAATCAAAAGCTTTATTACAAACTTTTGTATGCACACAATACCGAAGACATGTATTCGAGACGTTCGGGATTCGATGCCGAAGGGGTAGAACTGGAAGGAAGCAATAGCGTGTACCATGCTTATTCATTGCTCAACAATCAAGTAGGCGGTATCCATCCGCTAAGTAACTTATGGGCATTGAATTGGAATGCATCATACAGCAACACCGATAGTAGCGAGCCCGATCGCCGCCAGGTTATGTACCAACGCACTCCCGAAGGCTATAAAATCTTTCGCCTCAATCAGCAAGAGACCATGCGCTTTTTCGGAAATCTAAACGAAAACGAAACCACCGCTTCGGCTCGTGCAACCTATTTTATTGGCAAGCAAAGCAACAAAGAAAACACCTTGAACTTCGGAGCTGCTTACCGCAATAAAAGCCGCGACTTCTCGTCGCACAAGGATGACTATGCGTATAAAAACGCTTTTGCAAACGATCTTATCATTACCGATATCTATACGCCCAACTTCATCAATGCAAGTAACATTGCTTCGGGCAACATCAGCATTGTAAACGGAACCCTTCCGAAAGATGCCTACAAAGCATCGATGCAAATCGCGGCTGCGTATGCCGACTTGGCTTGGAACTTCAATCCGCAATGGTTGCTCAACGTAGGACTTCGCGGTGAATACGCCAAGCAAAACGTAGATTACTTCAACGATGCCGGTACTGCAAAGCAATCGGAAATAAAAGGCTTTGATCTTTTTCCGGCAGTAAACGTAAAATATAGCTCTTCTGCCCGCAACGCATGGCGCATGGCTGCATCACGCACCATTACCCGTCCGTCGTTTATCGAAATGGCTCCTTTCGACTACAAAGAATCGTACGGGAGCGCAACCATTCGCGGATATGCCGATTTGCAAAACGCTTACAACTACAACTTTGACCTACGCTACGAGTTGTTTCCGGCAACGGGCGAACTCATCTCGATTGGCGGATATTATAAGTTTCTCGACAAACCAATCGAGCGTGTACAAGAATATTCGGGTTCGGCAATCCAAACCTTCAGAAATGTACAACAAGGACAAGTGGCCGGAGTAGAAGCCGAATGGCGTAAAAACCTGACGCGCGACTGGAAAGCCGGGATCAATGCCTCGTATATCTACACGTTTATCAAACTTCCTCAAGATGGTGTCTACACCGACTCTAAAAGACAACTACAGGGAGCATCGCCGTACTTGATCAATGCCGACGTGAGTTACAATCCGCAATGGGGCAAAAACAATTCCGCTTCGTTAGCGCTGGTATACAACCTACGCGGACCGCGAATCTATGCCGTAGGCATCAACGGCATCGGCAATGTAAACGAAAAAGAAGTACATACACTCGATTTCATCGGGTCGTGGCAACTCAACACAAAGGCCAAACTAACGTTTCAAGCCAAAAACATCATCAACCAATCGCGCATACTTGAACAAGAAATTGCCGATACGGGAAAGAAAGAAACCGTAGGAAGATCAAAAGATGGCGTTAAACTTGAGATTGGCTTCAGCTATACGTTTTATTAATCACACAAAATAAGATTTACACTTAAACTAGAATTGAACATGAAAAAGTCGTATTTAAAATTTGCATTCGGCACAATGCTTGCCATGATGGCCGTAAGTTTTGCTTCGTGCGATAGCTCGAACGATCCGGGTAACAACGGCGATGAAAATCCAGATAAAGACCTCACCGTATTGGAAGGTAACCTGACACGCAAACTTGAATTGGTTGCGGGCAAAACATATACACTCAAAGGAGGATACCATGTAGAGCAAGGCGGTGAATTGGTAATTCCCGAAGGCGTTACCATCAAAGCTGCAACCGAAGGTGTACCTTACATCTTGATCGAACAAGGAGGTAAGATCAATGCACAGGGAACAAAAGACAAACCAATCGTAATGACTTCGGACAAATCGCTTCCGGGAGCATGGGGCGGAATCCACATTTGCGGGAAAGCTCCGATCAACCTAAGCGGTGGAAAGGGCAAATCGGAAATCGGTGATGCCGAATACGGAGGCAACGATGCTGCCGACAACTCGGGCATATTGCGTTACATTCGTCTCGAATATACCGGCTTCGCATTCAACGAAGAAAAAGAATCGAACGGATTCACCTTTTACGGTGTAGGTAACGGCACTACGCTCGAATACTTGCAATCGTATTTAGGTGCCGACGATGGATTCGAATGGTTTGGAGGAACAGTAAACGCGAAATACTTGGTTTCGACAGGAAGTGAAGACGATTCGTTCGACTGGACCGAAGGCTGGGTAGGTAAAGGTCAGTTTTGGGTGGCACAACAAGCGGAATCGGGTGATTGCCTTATCGAAGCCGACAACCTTTCGGGCAACTTCCAAAGTACACCGGTATCGTTTCCTACAATTGCAAACCTTACCTTGATCGGTAACAACAGTGCCGACGCTACGCGCGGTGTACGCCTGCGCGCCGGTACATTCGTAAAAATGTACAACGCGTTGATCACGGGCAAATCGAGAGCTGTAACAATAGAAACTGCCGAAACCATCGAGAGTTTCAAAGACAATACATCGAAAGTAGAATATGTATGGGCTTCGGGCGAATTTGACAAAGCTAGCGAAGTTGCAAAAACATATGACCTTGCAGCAATCGAGTCTAATGCAATCAATGCAGACTTTACATTGAACGGTTTCATCGGTACCGTAGCAGGTGGTGAGGACCTAAGTAGCGACGCTTTCTTCGTGAAAGCAGCATACAAAGGTGCCGTTTCGGCCGACAACAACTGGACACAAGGCTGGACTCGCTCGCTTTAATCGCATCCAACTATAAATCAATACATGAGAATCTGCCGGTGTTTCTGCCTCCGTGCGGATTCTCTTTTTTTATAAACCCAATCAATCCTTTCATCTATGTATATACGTATATGGGTAGTGCTGTTGTTTTGCACGTTTCTACCAAATCTCAATGCCCAACAAAAACTGACCCTCGTAGACGGAGTTTACTACACCGACTCTACACAAACAAAATCCTATACGGGTGATTATCTCGAATATTATCCCTCAGGTGCATTACGACTCGAAGTATCGCTCAAAGACGGAAAGCCGCAGGGAAGTTATGTGGTTTACTTCGAAAACGGACGCCCACAGGAAGTACGCGGATACAAACACGGACAGTTCAACGGACTTTGGCGCACCTACACCGAGGTTGGTTTCTTGGTAGCCGAAGCCAACTATAGCAACGGAAAAAAGAATGGACGCTGGCGCGTATGGGACGACTTGGGGCGTTTGCGCTACGAAATGTACTACAAAGACGGCCGAAAATGGGGCACATGGAGTATCTGGGACGAAGAAGGGAAATTGGTTTCTTCGCACACCTATCATTAATCTACACATTATCAACGCAACAGCATTGTATTGACAATGACACAACCCGGTAATACTTGCCTTGTAAATTTGCAGTGTTCAAAAAAGGATCTCAATGAACCTAACAACAAAAGATATGAATAAACACAATTTTCTGGCTGCAATATCAGCCTCGATTCTACTTTGTTCAGCTGCAATGCCAACTTGGGCTGCCGACAAAACATCAGACAGTGTAAAGAAAGAACA
>CAMTPD010000106.1 GCA_947074265.1 uncultured Porphyromonadaceae bacterium | reverse complement strand
TGTAGTTCATACGTGTGCTCTTCCTCTCTGCACGTTCGTTGCTTCGTCTACATCTAAAAAACTGTTTGCGACTACTACAAAAACAGCCACTCCCGCTACTTATCCGATACTGCCTCCCGGCTCATGAAATACAGTCGACTTTTCTTTTACATGTACAGCTTGCCACGCATGTATTGCTCATTGTCCGACTCCATTTCTAACTCCAGCAGCATTACAATATGGAGTGAGCTATTTATTGAAGCCTTATGTAAATTTCAATACCGGTTATTGCAACCACGAATGCAAAGTTTGTATTGACATTTGCCCCAATCATGCTTTGAAGAAGATCAACTCTGAAGAAAAAAAAGTCTTAAGCATAGGCATAGCACAGTTTAATCAAGACGCCTGTATCGTATATACAGAAGAAACTGCATGTGGTGCATGTTCAGAACACTGCCCTACACAGGCAGTCAAAATGATCCATTACAAAGGGCACCTCACTATACCAGATATAGATCCTTCAATCTGTATCGGTTGCGGTGGCTGCGAGTATATATGTCCTGTTCGTCCCGATAGAGCTATCACAATCGCATCAACAATTCTTCAAAAACCAACAAAAGCACCAATTAATGAGTATAAAGAAGATATTAAAATCGATGATTTCGGGTTCTAAAATCGTTTGTGTATTTTCAGATTAGAATGTACCTTTGTAAAAAAACAAAAGAATGACATTCGATTTACAATACACAGACTCGAAATCAAACGCAAGAGCCGGTCTTATTACAACAGACCACGGCGTAATCGAAACCCCTATCTTTATGCCAGTAGGCACGCAAGCATCTGTTAAAGCTGTGCACATGACTGAACTAAAAGAGGATATCAAAGCTCAAATCATCTTGGGAAATACATATCATTTGTATCTACGCCCAGGTTTAGAAATCCTAGAACAAGCAGGAGGTTTGCACAAATTCAACAGCTGGAGTGGTCCTATACTTACCGATAGTGGAGGTTTTCAAGTATTTTCGCTATCAGACAATCGTAAACTACATGAAGAAGGCGCTACATTTCGCTCTCACGTAGATGGATCTAAGCACTTATTTACGCCAGAAGGTGTAATGGACATTCAGCGTACTATCGGTGCAGATATTATTATGGCCTTTGACGAGTGTACGCCTGGGGACGCAGACTATGCTTATGCTAAGAAATCACTAGCCCTTACAGAAAGATGGCTTGATCGTTGTTTCAAGCGATTCAACGAGACAGATCCTAAATACGGCTACAATCAAAGCTTATTCCCGATCGTACAAGGATGTGTATATCCTGACTTAAGAAGAAAGGCTGCCGAGAATGTTGCTTCTAAAGGGGCTGATGGTAATGCTATTGGCGGACTTGCTGTAGGAGAACCAACCGACAAGATGTATGAAATGATTGAGGTTGTAAATGAAATCTTGCCTAAAGATAAGCCTCGTTATCTAATGGGCGTAGGTACTCCTATCAATATTTTGGAAGCAATTGAGCGCGGTGTAGATATGTTTGACTGTATTATGCCTACACGTAATGGTCGTAACGGACATATCTTCACCAAACACGGCGTAATGAATATGAAGAACAGAAAATGGGCCAACGACTTCTCTCCTATCGAAGCTGACGGTGCATCGTACGTAGACACATTATATAGTAAAGCATATCTTCGTCACTTATTTGCAGTAGATGAGATCCTTGCTCTACAAATCGCTTCTATCCACAATTTAGCATTCTATTTGTGGCTAGTAAAAGAAGCACGCAAGCACATTATTGCAGGCGATTTCTCTGAATGGAAAAGTAAAATGGTAAAACAACTCTCAAACAGACTCTAACCTATGGATTTTAGGCTGAAAAGAATAGACTGGTATATAATAAAAAAGTTTTTAGGAACTTACTTCTTTGCTATAGCATTGATTATCTCAATTTCTGTAGTATTTGACATCAATGAAAAGATTGATAAGTTTCTAATGCCTCATGTACCACTTAAAGCAATCATCTTTGATTATTACATGAACTTTATTCCCCATTTCGCTAATCTTTTCAGTCCTCTGTTTACATTTATTGCTGTGATCTTCTTCACCTCGAAGCTGGCTGAAAATTCAGAAATCATAGCAATGCTTGCAAGCGGCATGAGCTTTAGAAGGTTAATGTATCCATACTTCATTTCGGCGGCCATTATATCGATGTCTACATTTGTACTCAACAGCTATATAATACCACCCGCAAATGCTACCCGTATCGATTTTCAAAACAAATACATCAAGAATAAGAAAAAAGAATGGGAACGGAATATTCAGATCGAAGTAGAACCGGGCGTTATTGCTTATTTCAATAGTTATGACGCAACTTCTAAAATGGGATCTCGCTTCTCGCTCGAAAAGTTTGACGGCAAACTACTAGTCTCTCGTCTTACCGCAAACTCGATCAAATACGATTCGGCATACAAATGGACGGTTATTGATTATATGGTAAGAGACTTTGACGGAATGAAAGAGACGCTCTCTAGCGGAACGCGAAAAGACACTACACTTACGATTGTCCCTTCTGACTTCCTAATTTCGAACAACGATTGTGAGACTATGACTTCACCACAGCTGCTCGACTTTATCGACAGGCAAAAGAAACGTGGTATCGCAAACATTCAAACTTTCGAAATTGAATACGAAAAACGAATCGCGATGGTATTTGCAGCCTTTATTCTCACCAGCATTGGTGCATCCTTATCTTCACGTAAGATTAAAGGAGGAATGGGTCTAAACATTGGTATCGGGCTCGGTTTAAGCTTCTCCTACATCTTATTTATGACAGTTACGTCAACATTTGCTGTAAGTGGAGTAATGAGCGCACGTCTGGCCGCATGGATTCCGAATATTGTATATACAATGATTGCAATATATTTATATCAAAAAGCTCCACGCTAAAAGATATTACTTTCCAGTATTAGAAAACAAAAAATGCATATAAGAGAATCGATTGATTCCTTATATGCATTTATTTTTTCGGCAAACAACGAGTAAAACTCTTCGTTATATTGCACTAGCAAATCAAATGATTTTTGAAAGTTGCTGAGGTGTAATGTCAGTAGCTACAATAACTCCGTTTTTATCAATTAAGAAGTTCTTGAAACCAGCATCCAAACCGTATTCTTTGTATAAAGAAGAAGAAGCTCCTGATTTCTCCTGATACGTATTTGCTGCACTTAAATTGTCAAGTTTCACTGTTTCGTTGTAGACCGATGCAAACTCATCAAACGAAACCGATACCATTTTCAACTTGTTGTCTGCTCTCTTTTGAATTTCATTGTATAACCTTACATTTTCAGCTCTCGACGTTGCGTCGTAAGCTGCCCAGAATTGAAGCAATACATACTCTGTTGAGTCATTATTAAAATTCAAACAACCTTCATTCTGAAGCAAACCTATTCTCGGGGCAAGATCTCCGGGTTTGTTACCAATAGAGAAACCTGCTTCTCTTGTTGTTGATGACATAATAGTAATAGCACCGCCAACAAGGAGAACATAAGTTAAGATCCTCATATAAATAATTTAAAGTTTGTACTAATCACCAAAAGCAAGTTTGATGACTCCCGATTTTCGGGAAAACGAACAAATAGTTCTTTCGCTAAAGAACAAACATCGTTCGCTTGAACAGGGGCAAAGTAATACCGATAAACTTGAATTCCCAATACATATAATATTTTTTATACACTAAACCAAGCCTTTTTATATGTTATTTAGTATTTTTCGGTACATATCAGACGTGTTCCTTAACATATCTTGTGAATAGTCTCATCTAAATTCGTATCTTTGTAACTCAATATTTTATTAAGATGGCAAGAGAATTTGAGAATCTTTTAATTACAGTTTACGGCGAAGATCAACCAGGTGTGACGTCAAAATTGACGGGTATTCTTGCCAATTATGACGCGCAAATCCTAGATATTGGTAAAGCAGATATACAGCGCAACCTATCCTTAGGAATCTTGTTTCGCGCCCCTATGCAGTACTCTGGCAACATAATAAAAGATCTTATATTGATTTGTAATGAAATTGGTGTTACCATCAAGTTCAAACCCATTTCGGATGAAGACTATTCAGAATGGGTAGCCCAACAGGGTAAAAACAGATACATTGTTACAATATTAGGTCGCAAACTATCTGCAAAGGATATTGCCTCTGTAGCTGATATTGTTTCGAGAGAAGGCTTCAATATTGATGATATAAAACGTCTTACAGGTAGAATTCCGCTCGAAGAAAACGAACGACCGTCAAAGGCTAGCGTAGAGTTTTCGGTTCGAGGACTTCCTACAAACAAAGAAGATCTACAGCGAAAACTCATGCATCTATCCACCGAGATGGGTATTGATATCTCATTCCAAGAAGACGGTATGTTTCGCCGGATGAGAAGACTGATCTGTTTTGACATGGACTCTACACTGATTCGCACTGAAGTAATCGACGAACTGGCTGAGAAAGCGGGAGTTGGCGAACAAGTAAAAGCCATTACCGAAGCTGCCATGCGTGGAGAGATAGACTTTACCGAAAGCTTTAAGCAACGTGTTGCTTTACTGAAAGGTCTCGATGAATCTGCAATGAAAGAAATTGCCGACAAACTACCAATTACCGAGGGAGTAGATCGATTGATGTACGTGCTTAAACGTGTAGGTTTCAAAATCGCAATCCTTTCGGGTGGATTTACCTATTTCGGCAACTACCTAAAGCGAAAATACGACATCGACTATGTATATGCCAATAATCTTGAGATTAAAGACGGCAAACTGACCGGGCGTCATACCGGAGAGATAGTTGATGGAAACCGCAAGGCTGAACTATTGAGGCTAATTGCTCAAGTTGAAAATGTAGACATCAGGCAAACTGTTGCTGTTGGTGATGGAGCAAACGATCTGCCAATGCTTGGTACAGCCGGTCTTGGTATTGCTTTCCATGCTAAACCCAAAGTAAAAGAATCTGCCAAGCAATCGATTTCAACGACAGGCATCGACGGAGTTCTTTACTTCTTAGGCTACAAAGACTCCTACATGGAAGAAGCCGGCGGCAGATAAACAAACGACAAATATATAAATCCCATTACACTTGATTGATAAAACAAAATCAAGATGCAATGGGATTTTTTTTAATTAAAAACACGCACAATCAATAATTTTTGACAGGCCAAGACTCCGGATTAGGAAAGCTTTTAAGCTTTGGATAAGGATATCCGGACACTTTTTCCCAATAATCAGAGCTTAGTCCTAGTTCTGACAACGTTTTCTCGTAAAACCCATTTACCCATTTCCCGTAAGACCAATAACGTTCTGTTGTATATCCTATACCATATATTGTTCCTTTTGATTGATTAAAATCAGCCCCATGAAGATAATATATATTTGAATGACGACCATAAGATCCATGTCCTATAATAGGGTGCAAAACTTTATTAGAACAAAAAGGTGCTTCTGCTATATATATAAGACTACTAATTGAAGCTCGATTATTTCCGACCATACCTCCAACATAGTTCTTATCTTTAAAATTAATATACAATCCTGGAGTTTCGTTCTTATCAATTACACAACAATTACTAATTTTACCGTTATCATGATTACATCCTGTTATAGCACCTATTGATGCTTTTTTAGATATTAATTTATCTACGACTGAATTGATTTCAACTAAACAATTAGTAATTATCGAGTTGTTATGACCTGCAATTACACCTAGATATCCATAATTTTTATTATCATCATACACTGACGTGACTATATGTCTCTTTACTTGTATTCCATCAATTCTTCCGTAATTTTGTGCAACTAGACAACCAATAATTCTATTTGTACTCTCAATATTAAAGTTGTCAAGAGTAAGATCTTTTACAATCGCATCTTTATTTAATATAGATAGCAATGCAATATCTTGTGTATTCCCATTAATAGTTAAATCTCTTATTGTCTTTTTATTTCCATCATAATTCCCTTTAAATTCATTCGCTATAATGGCCGATGTAAACGAGACTGCTCCTCCTATATTCGTATCAGCGAAATTCAGATCACGTTCTTGCTTAAAGAACTTGGATGTGGAATTGGCTGCCATCGTATTTATATTCCGGAATTGCTTCGGCGTACGAATAACAAAAGCAGATGCTTCACTACTTCCATCTGTAATATTCACTGTGGTAGTTGTTCCACCTGG
>CAMTPD010000105.1 GCA_947074265.1 uncultured Porphyromonadaceae bacterium | reverse complement strand
AACAAAACAGAGGTTCTCCTTCTGGGTCCAAAAGTGGCAAGAAATAAATTATCAGGCATTGGGCAATAGCATTGAAGAGTGCAACATAATGGTAAACGCTGCACAAAAGTACAATCGGGTAGTGCAAGTGGGGCAATGGCAACGTAGTGATCCGCATTGGCAAGATGCTGTTAATTTTATTCGTAGCGGACAATTAGGCAAAATTCGTACCGTACGAGTGTTTTCTTATCAAGGTTGGTGCCCGTCTATCCCGGTACAAGCCGACTCTGCACCGCCTAAAGGTGTTGATTACGATATGTGGTTAGGCCCGGCACAAGAAAGGCCTTTCAATTCAAATCGTTTTCATTTTACTTTTCGCTGGTTTTGGGATTATGCCGGAGGCTTAATGACCGACTGGGGTGTACACTTACTTGACTATGCATTGTATGGAATGGATGTTACGACTCCTAATTCAATCATGGCATCGGGAGGTAAGTTTGGTTATCCCGATGATGCATGTGAAACTCCGGATCTCTTGCAAACAATTTATGAATTCAATGGATTCACTGTACTTTGGGATCATGCAATCGGAATCAACGACGGTGCTTACGGGCGTAATCATGGTTTAGGTTTTGTAGGAGAAAACGGAACATTGGTTATAGACCGCGGAGGATGGGAAGTTATTCCTGAAAACGTAAATGGTAAAGCACGTATGGAAGCTGTTGCATTACAAAAAGCATACGGTGAAGGCGGACTTAATCTGCACGTAAAAAACCATTTGCAGTGTATAAAAGACCGTAATCCTAATTGTAATGCTAATATTGAGATAGGTGCACACATTGCAAAGTTTTCACAACTGGGCAACATTGCTTATCGCACAGGGAATAAATTAATTTGGGATGGCACCCAATTTACGAATGATAGCGATGCTAACAAATACTTAGTACCTAACTACCGCGCACCATGGGAACTTCCTTCGATTTAATAGACTAAACGATCCATTGATTTAATCTATTACGATGTGACGCAAAAAGGGATCCCATATTTTACTGCCGATAATGGGATTGGTAGTAAAATATGGGATTCCTTGTATTTAATTAATAAGGATACTTCTTATTAAGCTTGGTGTTCGGGACGCAACAAATCGTTAACAGTCTTAACCGGATTAAATGTATCGATAGGAACCTCTACAAACACGGTATTCCAATTCGACATCGCGCCATTCCATAGCCCCGGAAGTTCTAGAGCTTTCAACTCTTTTCCATCCTTAGATTTAGTTGAGATAAATCCGGTTGCAGGATCAACGAATTGAAGCAAATCATACTTTTCACCTTTGTGATTTCTTACTCCACAAACTAAGTCTACTGGATTAAAATGTGTTCCTTGTTCAAACATCATTTTTGCATCCGAGTTATGCATATCAATCTGTGAACTTTCGAGAATTTGTAATGAAACAGACTCATCTGGATTTACAGCAAAAAACGGTCCGCCTCCTGGCTCACCAACATTGCGCACCATACCACATACACGAATAGGACGCATCAACTTTTCTTTGATATAAAGAATTAAGTCTCCGTCTTCCATATTCTTCAAATCATGATAACGCACATTGAGCTCGTTTTGTAAAAAGTGTACCATCTCCAACACTTTTTCGTGGTCGTATTGCCCTGCCTCAATTGCTGTCAAATACTCAAATATTTGTTCTTGATATGCTACCAAGATACCCGCCAAGAGCTTTTTATAAATAATGGTAGACCCTTTAAGTGCGTCGAGTACAACATTGTCTATATTTTTGATAAAGATAATATCAGCATTCAAATCATTCAGATTGTGAATCAAAGCACCATGACCTCCCGGACGAAATACGAGTTCTCCATTTTCACGGAAAGGTTCGTTATTTGCATCGGCTGCAATGGTATCGGTGTTAGACTTCTGAACGCTAAATCCTACATTATAGTGCACCGAATAGCTATTCTCATAGAAGTTTTTCTTTTTATCAAGAATTCCACAGAAAAGATCTGTATGTTCTGGAGATACCGTAAAATGGATATTTACGTCTCCTTTACTATTCTTCGCATACAAAGCTCCTTCTGACAAATGTTCTTCAAATGCCGTGCGGGTGCGTTGTCCGTAAGTATGAAACTTTAATAATGCTTTGGGTAGCTTTCCATAATTCAAGCCTTCGGGAAGAAGTAGCATCGATACTACTTTCTTATATTCTCCTTTGTTGATAAGCTCTATAATAGAAGTATCAAGCTTTTTTAAACAGATCTGATTTAGATCATAATAAAAAGCAAACTTGTTAATATTATCAAAGAAGTAAACCTCTGCCGCAGTGGTCGGTTCACTATACGAAGCAGAAAGAAAAGAAAAAAGGTCTTTAAACATTCTACTTGCAGCTCCCGAGGCAGGAACAAACTTTAGAACCTCTCTCTTTTGTTGCAAATAATTGTCCCATGTTTCAATAAACTTGGCTCTATCTTGCGATTTCACCTTTAATATTCCTTTGTCAATCGTTGCCGAAGCTTCAATTTTGAGGTAAGGAAAACCCTTTTTAAAGTCGTCGAGCTGCTGTTCGATCTCGGCTTGTGTTAGTCCCTTCGATTTAAGGATCTCAAGATCTTTCGATGTAAACATATTATTTCTGCGTGTTTAATTGACTATGTGAATATTGCAAATTTATCGAAATAAAAATATCAACAGCATAAATTGTCAGATAAAAAAGATAATTTTACAACAAGATCAAACCGTTTATTCTTATGGAAGCAGCTCCCTTTTTTACAACTTCGGAATTGAAAGAGTTTAAAAGCAAGTATCGCAAACTCCTTCACGACATGTATCCGTATCTCGAACCGGAAGATTTGTCTAAAACAAAGCTGCTGATCCGACAAATGGTAGACAAAAATTGTTTTAGCCGCGACCGAAATGAGATAAACGGATTACTCCGCAATTTAGATACTGCCCTTATTGCAACTAGAGAAATTGGTTTAAGAAGAGCTCCAATCTTAGCTCTTTTATTATACCGACCTGTAATGAAAGGCGCTATATCCATTGAGGAAATCGAGAAAATGTATGATTCTGATGTAACCCACATCATCAATTGTTTACTTCGCACCTCTGATCTTTATGCTCGTAATGTAGCTATTGATACGGAAAACTTCAGACGACTTCTCCTCTCATTTGCCGAAGATATGCGTGTAATCTTGATTATGATTGCCGACCGTGTGTGCTTGATGCGAAGAGGAAAACAAATCAAAAGTGAAGAAGATCGTGTACAACTGGCAATGGAAGCATCTTACTTATATGCTCCACTATCGCACCGTTTAGGTTTGTATAAAATAAAGTCCGAACTTGAAGATCTTACCCTCAAATATACAGACCGAAGTACGTTTGACTATATCAAGAAGAAACTTAACGAAACAAAAGCTTCGCGTGATAAATACATTCGTGAGTTTATTGCACCTGTTGAAGAAAAGCTGCGTAATGCAGGCTTAAACTTCGACATCAAAGGACGTGTAAAATCCATTCACTCCATCTGGAATAAACTCAAAAAACAAAAAGTTGAATTTGAATCGATCTATGATCTTTTTGCAATTCGAATTGTTTTGGATACCCCTCTTGATAAAGAACGTTCCGATTGTTGGCAAGTATATTCGATTATTACCGATATGTTTCAGCCAAATCCCAATCGACTAAAAGACTGGATATCTATACCTAAATCAAATGGTTATGAGTCTCTACACATTACCGTTATGGGCCCACAAAATAAATGGGTAGAAGTTCAGATCAGAACAAAACGGATGGACGAAATTGCCGAACGAGGATTTGCTGCGCACTGGAAATACAAAGGAATCAAAAGTGAAAGTGGTCTCGATGAGTTTATGAATAACGTACGTGAGGCTCTTGAGAATAAAAATAGTACACCTTCTGATCTGATTAAAGATTTTAAGATGAATCTTTACAGTGATGAGATATACGTATTTACGCCGAAAGGCGAACTTATCCAACTAAGAAAAGGAGCTACGATACTTGACTTTGCTTTTGCGATTCACACCAAACTGGGAAGCAAATGTGTTTCGGCCAAGGTTAATAACCGCAATGTTCCAATCAAACATCAATTAAACAGCGGCGATCAAGTTGATATCATAACTTCTCCGTCACAAACTCCCAAGCGAGATTGGCTCAACTATGTAACAACCAGCAAAGCGAAGCTTAAGATCAAGCAGGCTCTACGTGAACAAGCTGCACAATCTGTCGATATGGCAAAAGAACTGCTACAGCGTCGCTTTAAAAATCGAAAGATTGATGAAGATGAAAGCACATTGATGCGCCTCATCAAGAAAAAAGGATTTAAAACTGTTACGGATTTCTACTTAGACATAGCAGAAGAACGCCTCGATATCAACAACGTTATTGATGAATATCATGAACTAGAGAAGCGAGATAAAGAGATGCAAGATCATTCAACTACGCGTAGTGCGAGTGAATATGTTGCTCCTACTCCCGTAGAAGAGATTTCAGGTAAAGAAGATGTGTTGGTTATTGATCGCAACTTGAGTGGTATTGAGTATAAACTAGCTAAATGTTGTACGCCAATATATGGAGATGAAGTTTTCGGTTTTGTTTCTACGCAAGGAATCAAAATACATAAAATGGACTGTCCAAATGCTCGAGAAATGTTTAGTCGCTTTGGTTATCGCATTGTAAAAGCAAGATGGTCTGGTAAATCAAACACTGGTTATCCTGCAACTTTACGCGTTATTGGTCGCGATGATATTGCCATCGTTACCAATATTTCATCTGTTATTTCAAAAGAAAACGGAGTTACACTTCGTTCGCTCAACATTGATACTGTCGACGGACTATTCCAAGGTACATTTACCGTGTTAGTCAAAGACAACGTTTCTCTTAATGCTCTTGTTAAAAAGATATCAACCGTAAAAGGCGTGAAGCAAATAAGCCGCCTCAACTCATAAAAAAAGCGGTCACCCATTTAGTTGAGTGACCGCTTGTCTTTTATATGCTTATTTTACAGGTTCAATGCCTAGTTTTGCAGCAATCTCAACCATATAAAGTCTAGCTTCATCATAATCGTTAGCAATAATACCATCAAGAATCGCGTCTTTGATTGCCAACTTGATTTCTCCAACCTGATGACATGGAGGAAGACCAAATGTCTCCATAATCTCTTCTCCACTTACCGGTGGTTGGAAATTACGTACACGATCTTTTTCTTCTATATCTTTCAGCTTTTGGCGTACCAATTGAAAGTTTCCTAGAAAACGTTTCACTTTAGCCGGATTCTTTGATGTAATATCTGCCTCACAAAGCATCATTAGATCATCAATATCTTCGCCTGCATCGAAAAGCAAACGACGTACCGCAGAATCAGTAACCTCCTCTTCGGCCAATACAATAGGACGCATATGCAACGAAACCATCTTCTGCACATATTTCATTTTCTCATTGAGCGGAAGCTTCATTCTTCGGAAAATACCCGGAATCATCTTCTCTCCCACAAAATTATGATTATGGAACGTCCATCCCAATCGCTTGTCGAAACGCTTAGTAACCGGTTTTGCAATATCATGAAGAATTGCACTCCAACGCAACCACAAGTCATTGGTTCGTTTGCTCAACTGGTCGAGTACAATCAATGTATGTGCAAAATTCTCTTTATGCCCTACTCCGTCTTTTGTTTCGGCCCCTTTCAAGGCTTGCATTTCAGGGAAGATAAGCTCTAACAGTCCACACTTCTCAAGTAAGCTAAAGCCTACCGATGGTTTTGGTGAAAGCACAATCTTATTCAACTCATCTACGATACGCTCTTTCGACACAATTTCGATACGATGCTTATTACGCTCGATTGCATCAAAAATATCGGGATCAATAAAAAAGCCCAACTGCGAAGCAAAACGAATAGCACGCATCATACGCAACGGATCATCGCTAAACGTAATATCCGGATCGAGTGGAGTACGAATTGTTAACTCCTCCATATCTTGAATTCCACCAAACGGATCAACCAACTCTCCGAAACGTTCTTTATTCAAACAGATAGCCAATGCATTGATTGTAAAGTCACGACGATTTTGATCATCAGACAACGTTCCATCCTCTACTATTGGCTTTCTCGAATCGGCACGATACGACTCTTTACGAGCCCCCACAAATTCAAGTTCCCCTTTGCACTGCAATCGATCGCGTCACAAAGACATACAAGGCGCTTCCATGCGGC
>CAMTPD010000104.1 GCA_947074265.1 uncultured Porphyromonadaceae bacterium | reverse complement strand
TGTTTCGTTTTAGTGGATTTAAAAACTCAATTATTTAGCCTCAATCGGTTTAATAGGCATATCATTTCTGACTTTTAATAGTGCGCTTACAACGTATCGGTCGTTTGTTTTTACTCCAGATACAATTTCTCGCATATTATTACTCATAAGTTCGCCTACTTGAACCGGAGTGTATTTGACAACGTTTGAGTCATTTACTAAATATACATATCGACCACGTTGGTCATTTCCAATACTTGATTCAGGAATAAGAACAGCATTGTCTTTTTCTGCATACGGAAGAATGACACGTACATACAATCCATCTCTCAATTCTCCGACGCTGTTGTTAAGTATAGCTCTCATTTCGACAGTACCTGTGCTTAACGTTACATTAGGCCCTAAGTAATCTACTTTTGCTTTCTTTGCAAACGCGTCATTTCCACTTGGCAATACTGTAACAGAATCGATCGATTCTTTGCCGTATGAATTGTTTTTGCTATTAAGATATGCACCCAGATACTGATTGTCTGATACGTCGAAATATGCATATAATTGTTTGTCGTTATATACTGTAGCAAGAGTTGGACTTGAAGCACCATTGATGTAATTACCTAGGTCAAATTGATTCTTTGAGATTCGGCCGTCGCAAGGTGCGGTTACATAACAGTAGCTTAGGTTTAATTCTGCATTTGCAAGAGCAGCTTTTGCATTTTCTACCGATGCTTTTGCTTGATTCATATTGGCTTCGGTTTGAATTACCGAGATTTCACTTACAGCATTTGAAATCGAAGCTTCTTTAGTGCGGTCATACGATGCTTTTGCATACGTATATTGCGCTTGTGCATTTGCAAGCTGCGCTTTAGCTTCTTCTACTTGATGCTGATAAGTAGAAGGCTCTATTACAAAAAGTAGCTGCCCTTGTTTTACTTCTGTGCCGGGAGTATAATTGATGCGTTGCAAAGTACCATTTACACGGGCTACAAGGTTTACTGTTTTAAAAGCTGTAAGATAGCCGGGATAGTCTTTTGTTAAAGTAATATTTTGTACTAACGGCTTAGCTACAGTTATTTCGAGCGGAGGCATCTCTTGGGCATGATCTTTCTTTGAGTTGCTACACCCTGTTACAGCCATAATAGATGCTGTTAGACACAACATCACACATTTGTGGTTTGTAAGCATAATTATAAGATTTATCTGTTGTTATTATTTTCGGTATCCCAGCCACCTCCAAGGGCTTTGTATAACTCGACAAGATATACAAGTGTGTTGCCTTGAGATTGAGTGAGTGAACTTTGATATTGTAATAAAGATTGTTGAGCTGACAATACATTTTGAAACTCGGTAAGACCTTCTTTGTACAAATCAATTGAAAGCTTCAGCGTTACTTCTCCTTGATTTACAACTGTTCGTAATTCATTCACCTCGCGAATTGAGTTTTTGTAAGCATCCATAGAGCTTTCTACTTCTTGCACAGCACTAAGCATAGAGAGATTAAATTGATTTATGTTTTCCTCTAATACCGCTTTTGCAGCAGTAACAGCCTCTTTGCGTTGCCCTCCATTGAAGATTGTCCATTTCATTGTAGGTTGTATTTGCCAATTCTGACTATTCTTTTCGAACAAATGGTTCAATTCAGGAGCAGAAAACCCAAAAGCACCATTGAGGAAGAAAGAAGGAAGCCAATCGGCTTTGGCCGCACCTAACTGTGCAGCTTGTGCTTCTATTTGTTTTTCGGCAGCTCGCAAATCGGGACGTTGTAGAAGTAGATTCCCCGGAATACTTACCGGAATAATGTGTACCGGATTGGGCAAATCTTTTGCACCCATAAAAGCATCACGTATTTGTGTAGGATAAGTACCCATAAGCACTGCTAATGAATTGATGCTATTTGAAATTGTAGTCATAATCGAGTTACGACTAGCCTGGGTATTATAAAAAATAGATTTAGCTTGTGCTACATCTAGCTGTGAAGCCAAACCTGTATTATAGCGAACTTCAGTTATTTTTAAAATACTTTCTTGCGATTTGATATTTTGATCTGTAACCAACAATAATTGTTGGGCCGTACGTATTTGAAAATAGGTAGAGGCAATTTGAGACGCAAGTGAAACCATAACAGATTGATAGTCATCTTCACTTGCTTGATATAGCTTGCGTTGAGCATTTGCCTGATTACGGATCTTTCCAAAGATATCAACCTCCCAACTCATATCTACTGCAGCGTTGTACTGAGAGCTATATATCGATGGCAAAAGAGGATCAGCATTTTTGCTTGATCTTGCTCTCGTAAAATCAGCTGTTAATCCGAACGACGGAAGTAATGCTCCATATGCACTACGCATCTGAGCTCGTGCTGCAGATATTCTGTTGATCGCAGTGAGGACATTGTAATTGTTCTGAATAGCAACATTAATGATAGAGTCTAGTTGCGGATCATTGAATGATTTCCACCAAGAATAATCAATTGCGTTGTTTTGAAATAAACTATCAGCTACCCACGATTGAGGTAGAGGTTCCTTTAGATATTTGCCAGTATGCTGGGCTTGTATAGCTGAGGCGGGAAGTATTATACCTATAGAAACCAGTAGCTTTAGCATTGATTTTCTATTTTGTTTTTTCAAAATAGTTTGTAGCCGTTGTGTTTTTTCCATATGTTGAATTTAATTTATCATCAATTGTTATATTTATACAAAGAACAACTCTAAGATCCATTTGTTGATTTATATAATGTTAAGCTATTTCTATTGTGGTTAATTAATATTTGATAGATATAATAACTATATAAAGCAATACTAAATAAATGCATGAAGATTGTTTGATTGTTATTTATTGGTTTCTTTGTAACAACGTATGTGTAACTTTAAAAAATTACAGAATCTATGAAAATCGTATTTCTAGACAGATATACTGTCGCAAACGTAGACACTTCGGTTTTTGGACTGTTGGGTGATTATTCTGAATATGACTATACATATCCGGATCAGTTAATTGATAGATGTAAAGGTGCTGATGTAGTAATAACAAATAAAGTATATTTTGGAGAAGATGAAATGAAACAACTTCCCGATTTACGACTGATTTGTATTGCGGCAACAGGAATGAACAATGTTGATCTTGATGCGGCAAAAGAGCATAATATAGCAGTTAAGAATGTTGTAAACTACTCTACCTCTTCTGTAGCAGAACATACGTTTGCTTTGCTACTCGAGTTATATAAATCAATATCTCATTACGACGCGTATGTAAAGGATAGCTCATATTCACAAAGTGGACGCTTCTTTTATCCGGGACCTGTATTTCATGAAATACATGGGAAGAAATGGGGTATTATCGGAATGGGTAATATTGGAAAGAAAGTTGCAGCTATAGCAACAGCCTTTGGTGCACAGGTTGTTTATTATTCTACAAGCGGGCGAAATCTAGATGCTGGTTATCCGTCTATAGCATTAGACGAGTTAATGTCTACTTGTGATATTATCACGATTCATGCACCACTTAATGATGCCACTCGAGATTTAATTGATATCAAAGCGCTCAATTTAATGAAACCTACAGCATATGTGATAAATGTAGGACGTGGAGGTATTGTTGATGAGGCAGCATTGGCTACAGTGTTAAATAACGATGCCATTGCAGGTGCAGCCCTTGATGTATATAGTGAAG
Source organism: uncultured Porphyromonadaceae bacterium (assembly GCA_947074265.1). Classification (GTDB taxonomy): domain Bacteria; phylum Bacteroidota; class Bacteroidia; order Bacteroidales; family CAMTPD01; genus UBA12018. The sequence continues at coordinate 2,589 of CAMTPD010000104.1, read as the reverse complement.
AGCCTTTGTCGGCAGATAGTCCGCTACTAAAATTAAAGAATCCGAGTAAGATTATCTTAACACCACACATCGCGTGGGCATCGTATGAAGCTCGCAATGCTTTGGTGCAAAAGATTGTCGTAAATATTAAAGAGACGTTCAACGTATGAAAACACTAACTCACGCTATAACCAAAGAAGAGCTATATAACACGATTACACATGGAATTGGTGCGGTAATGGGACTAGGAGTGATGATATGGTTCGCTATTTTATCCATCTCTACCGGCAACGTTTGGTACATAACAAGCTTTTGTACTTTTGCATTGTGTATGTTTTTACTCTATTCGATGTCGACAATTTACCATGCGATAACGAATGTTGATCTAAAACGCTTTTTTAGAAAGTTAGATCATAGTGCAATCTATTTGCTTATAGCAGGTACTTATACACCATTTACACTAATCACACTTCGAGAAGAAGGTATTTGGGGATGGTTGTTATTCGGTTTTATCTGGTGTGCGGCAATCATTGGAATTATTTTCTCATTTCTTAAAATGAAGAAAACAAGTATTGTGAAAACGATCTGCTATTTGCTAATGGGCTGGGTTGTGATATTCGCAATAAAACCATTGATAAACGTACTTGGAGAATCAGGGCATATGGATGTGCTTTATTGGTTAGTTGCCGGTGGAGCATTTTATACAGTCGGTACAATATTTTACGTGCTAGATAAGTATAAGTATATGCACTCAATATGGCATTTGTTTGTATTAGGCGGAACACTTTGCCATGTCATAGCTATTGCTAATTTGGTGTAATAAGTTCTTTAGGAATTAATCTATTATAAAGCTGTCTTATCTTCGGATAGGGCAGCTTTTCTTTTTCTTAAAAAAATCATGTAAACCTTCTCTATTGCTCAGTTGTTTTGACAAAAGATTTATGAGTAAAATTACAAATGAATAATCTGTTATGAAAAAGAAAATTATATTGTCACTTCCTCATATGAGTGGTAATGAAAGAGACTTTCTAGGTACTTTTATGGATAGTGATCGTACACTTCAAACTGGAAATAATATAATTGGTTTTGAAAATGATTTAGCTGTGTATCTAAAAGAAGATACTACTGTTGTTGCCTTGAATTCGTCTACAGCGGCATTGCATTTGGCTTTCGAGATTGTAGGTGTACAAAAAGGAGATGAAATTATATGTCAAGCTCTCACACATCCGCGTGTTGTTAATGCAATTGCTTTAGCAGGAGCAGAAGCGATACTAGTAGATAGTGAAGAGCGTACCTGGAATATGGATCCTGTGGAATTAGAGAAAGCAATAGTTGATAGAAAAAAGCAAGGGAAAAATATAAGAGCAATCGTTCTGTCTCATGCTTATGGAACTCCTTGTAACATCGAAGAAATTGATCGCATAGCAGGTGAAAATGATATTCCTCTTATCGACGATGCATCCGAAGCTTTGGGGGCAACTTGTAAGGGACAAAAATGTGGAACATTCGGTGTGATGGGGGTGCTTTCTTTTGGAGAAGAGCATGTCATTACTACATGGGGTGGAGGTGCATTGGTTTGTACTTTGCATGAGCAGCGAATCGTTGCTGAATATCTAGCGGGTAAAGAAGACATCACGCGAATTGATAAGCACGATGCTGCAATGCGCTATGATTATAAAATGAGCGAAATGGTTGCAGGCATAGGACGCGGACAAATGACAGTGTTGAAAGACCGAGTAAAATGTAGATTAACAAATGCCGATTACTACCGTCATGCATTGAAAGATATTAATGAAATCACTTTTCAGCATACTGTAAATAATGATTACGAGTCGAGCGGATGGCTTGCTGCACTGCGTATTTCTCCGGTTAGCAAAGTAACAGTTGATACTTTTATTGCAAAGATGGATGCTGCAGGTATTCAAACAGCTCGAATCTTACGTCCTATCAATTTATATGAAAAATACAAATCCGTTCCATTTTATGGAAGAGGAGTTGTAAACGAATTATATGCCGAATGTGTTTGTTTGCCGAATGGCTCGGCTTTAGAAAAGGAAGAACTAGCTATTGTTGCTGAGGCGGCTAAAACTATTTTTGCCTAAGCTTATCAATAAACGCAGAACTAAAAATAATCAGTTATGAAAAAATGGATCGTTTGTTTATTAGCAATCGTTGTATCAGGTTTTACAGTGTTTGCTCAGGATGGAAAGAAAGAACATAAGGGTAAAGATTATGATCAGGTAATTGCATCAGATCAAGTACCTCCGATAATTCAGAATTTTATTCAGGATTATCTGCAAGGTCAACCGATTATCAAAGCTAAACTTCAAAGCAATAATGTCTATGAGATTAAACTAGCTGATGGCATTGAAGTGAAGTTTCATAGCGATGGAGAGTGGCATCATATAGAAAGTGATAACAATAAACCTTTGTCTAAAGTCGTATTAGGCTTGTTGCCAACAGATATTTTAAACTATCTAAATGCAAACTATAAAGGTATTGCCGTTTCGGAAATCAGTAAGTGTACTCAAGGGTATGAAGTTGAAGTAGAAACATCACCTAAAAGAGATCGGAAGAGCGTCGTGTAGGGAAAGAGTGTACGTGCTGGTG
>CAMTPD010000103.1 GCA_947074265.1 uncultured Porphyromonadaceae bacterium | reverse complement strand
ATTCCCGATTCGTTCATCTTGCAAAGGTGTTTTAAATCATATCTATAGATCGAGATAAATCGAATTTTAAAGTTATATTCTGGCTTTTATATGAAAAAATAGCTTTTAGTTTATTTACATAAACTAAAAGCTATATAAACAAAAAAACTGCCTGAAACAAAGATTTCTTTCTGCTTCAGACAGTTTATACTATCATTAGATAAGCTTTAAGAGAAAGCTTCATAGTCCGTTACGACTAATAGAACATCCTCATTGCCTTATATATCTACAATTACCATGCAAACAATGGAAGGTCTTCCATCTTGGCATTTACTTTTTCTCTTACTGCTTTGAAGGTAGCTTCGCAAGTAGGATTAGACAGTACTGCATCGATTAATTCTACAATATCACCCATTTGATCTTCTTTCAATCCACGAGTTGTGATTGCTGCGGTACCAATACGAATACCAGAAGTTTGGAATGGTGAACGAGAATCGAACGGAACCATATTTTTATTTACAGTAATATCTGCTTTTACAAGTACGTTCTCTGCTACTTTACCTGTAAGATCAGGAAATTTTGTACGAAGATCAATCAACATACTGTGATTACTTGTACCACCAGAGATGATTTTATAACCTTTGTCTACAAAAGCTTGTGCCATAACTGCTGCATTCTTTTGTACTTGCGCTTGATACGTTTTGTATTCAGGTTGCAACGCTTCGAAGAAAGAAACTGCTTTACCTGCAATTACATGCTCTAGCGGTCCGCCTTGTACACCTGGGAAAACTGCAGAATCGAGAAGTTGAGACATCATCTTGATCTCACCTTTTGGTGTAGTCTTACCCCATGGATTAGGGAAGTCTTTGCCCATAAGAATGATACCACCTCTTGGCCCACGTAGGGTTTTGTGTGTAGTAGAAGTTACAATGTGTGCATATTTCACAGGGTTATCGAGCATTCCTGCTGCAATAAGACCTGCCGGATGCGCCATATCAATCATAAGTAAGGCTCCTACACGATCGGCAATTTCTCTCATACGTTTATAATCCCATTCACGAGAGTAAGCAGATGCACCACCAACGATCAATTTTGGTCTTTCGCGCAATGCAACTTCTTCCATCATGTCGTAGTCAACAAGACCTGTATCTTCTTTTACGCCATATTCAGTAGCTTTATAAAGAATACCTGAACTATTTACAGGAGAACCATGAGAAAGGTGACCTCCATGAGACAAGTTCAAACCAAGAAATGTATCGCCCGGATTTAAAACTGCTAAGAATACCGCCGCATTTGCTTGTGCTCCTGAGTGTGGTTGTACATTTACCCACTCTGCTCCGAACAACTCTTTCAGACGATCCATTGCCAACGTTTCACTTTGGTCTACAACTTCACAACCTCCATAGTAACGTTTGCCCGGATAACCTTCGGCATATTTATTCGTAAGACAGCTGCCCATGGCCTGCATTACTTGATCACTAACAAAATTCTCAGATGCAATAAGCTCGATACCTTTCAACTGACGTTGATATTCTTTACCGATAATCTCAAAAATAAGCGAATCTTTTTTCATTTGAGTTTGTGTTTGATGTAGTCGCAAAACTATAAATATTTTCTTTAAAATAAAATCTTAATACACTTCTAAAGATTGTTTTACAAATAACTTTCACTTGAATGTTTGGACTATGCATCGTATTGATAACTCACTACGTTACAAGCTTAAATCTTTTTGCAAAACAACTGTTCCATGAAAATATAAGATCTTATCCGTTTTCGATAACAAGATAAACATTCCAAATCAATATCCAATACAAATGAAAAGCAAAGTCGTGTTTTCAATAACACTTTTATTCAAATCTGCCAAATACAAGAAATTTATTCAGAAAATACGTCTAATACTCCTTTAATATATTTATATATTTGCAACACTTAGACAAAACATAGAATTACAATATCAGTCCATGAAAAGAAAAACATTATTATCGCTTCTTGCTTGTACGTGCATCGGATCAAGTATTTATGCTCAAGATGCTCCTCTATGGTTACGCAATTGTACAATTTCGCCCGACGGATCTGCAATTGCCTTTTGTTATAAAGGAGATATTTATACCGTACCAACGCAAGGAGGTAAAGCTACTCAGATCACAACACATACGGCACACGACACACGCCCTGTATGGTCTCCTGATAGCAAAGAACTTGCATTTGCAAGTGACAGAAAAGGTAGCTTTGATGTATATACCGTTTCAAAAAATGGTGGAGTTCCGACTCAATTAACATCACACTCAGCTAATGAATTCCCTGAAGCTTTTCTCTCAGATAAAGTTCTTTTCTCTGCTTCAATCCAAAACGATGTAAATCACATAAAGTTCCCATCGAGAGTATACAGTCAGATTTATGAGGTAAGCAGAAATGGAGGTCGAGCAAAATTATACTCATCGGAAGGCTTAGAGAACATATGCTTCTCAAAAGATGGTAAAAAAGCACTATACACCAACAAAAAAGGTTATGAGGACCCGTGGAGAAAGCATCATCAATCTTCGATTGCCCGCGACGTATGGATGATGGATGTATCTGGCTCTACTCCTTCTTTTACCTCTGTAACCAACTTTGAAGGTGAAGACCGTAACGGTATTTGGACTGATAATGAGAATGCGATGTACTACTTTAGCGAACAAGATGGTACTTTCAATATTTACAAGAAAAGTCTGACCGATAAAAACACAAAAGATATTCGCATTACAAATCATCAAAAACATCCGGTTCGTTTTCTATCCAAAGCAGACAATGGATTACTTTGTTATGCTTTTGATGGTGAAATATATACGATAAATGAGGGTGGTTCTCCTCAGAAAGTACAAGTTAATATCGTTTCTGATATTACTGATGAGCCAAAAGATATGTTTTTACAAAACGGAGCAGGACAAATGGCAGTTTCTCCTGATGGAAAAGAAGTAGCATTTATTCTGCGAGGTGACGTTTATGTAACATCTGCTGAATTTCAAACCACAAAACAAATAACTGACACTCCTGAACAAGAACGGAATATTGAATTTTCACCCGATGGTAAATCGATCTTTTATTCATCGGAACGAAATGGTATTTGGAATATTTATAAAGCAGAACGCGCTAATCCGAAGGATAAATATTTTACTTATGCTAGTGAAATAAAAGAGACGCCAATAACAGATGCAAAAATTGCATCTTTCCAACCACTAGTTTCTCCAGATGGAAAGGAAATAGCATATTTGGAAGACCGCACAACAATCAAAGTTATCAACTTAGATTCGAAAAGAACGCGTACTGTACTTGAAGGCAAATACAATTATTCTTATACAGACGGCGACCAATGGTTTCAATGGTCGCCAGACAGCAAATGGATTTTAGCAAAGCACATCGGTATCGGCGGTTGGAACAATACAGACGTCGCCCTAGTTAAAGCTGATGGAAGTGGAACAATACATAATCTTACCGAAAGTGGATATGCCGATGCAGCCCCAAAATGGGTACTAGATGGCAAAGCCATGATTTGGTCGTCAGACCGTGCCGGCTATCGAAGTCATGGCAGTTGGGGTGCACAGCGAGATATGTACATTATGTTTTTCGATGATGAGGCTTTTGACAAATTCAGAATGTCAAAAGAGGAAACACAATTGTTCGAAGAGATCGAAAAAGAAGAAACTAAAACCGCTGATAAGGACAAGCCAGATCGTGAAAAGAACAAGAAAAATGTTGCAAAAGCTGATAAGGATAAAAAAGAGGAATCTAAAGAAACGCCTCTCCAATTTGATTTGGTAAATGCTAAAGATCGTATCATGCGTCTTACTATCAATTCGTCTGCCTTAGGCGATGCCGTACTTACGCCTGATGGTGAAAAGCTTTATTACATTGCAAGCTTCGAAAGTGGAGGTGATCTTTGGGAGCGCAACTTTAAAGAAAACTCTACCAAACTTATTATCAAAGGTGTTGGTTTTGGCGGATTAAAGATGGATAAGGATGGCAAAAACATTTACATGGCAAGCAACGGTCAACTAAAAAAGATTGAAACTGCCGGAAATAAAGTGACAAACATCAACTACAATGCTCCATTCAAAGCTCGTCCGGCAGAAACAAGAAATTACATCTTTGATCATGCTTGGCAACAAGTAGCAGACAAGTTTTATGTAACTGATATTCATGGAATAGACTGGATTGGTTATAAAAAAGACTACGCCAAGTTCTTACCACATATCAATAATAATTATGACTTTGCAGAAATGCTTAGTGAACTACTTGGTGAACTGAATGCTACTCATACAGGTGCACGTGTTGGCGGTAGTGGGGCTACACTTCAAACAGCTACGCTTGGTGCTTTTTATGATAATAACTACAATGGCGATGGTTTATTTATAAAAGAGATTTTGAAGAAAGGTCCGCTTGATAAAGCAAACTCAAAGATCAAAAATGGTATGATCATAGAGAAAATTGACGGAACTCCAATCTTGAAAGATACTGATTACTATCCGCTACTTGCCGGAAAAAGTGGTAAACTTACATTACTTTCTGTATATGATCCTATTAGTGGAAAGCGTTTTGATGAACAAGTAAAACCGTTTACATACGGACAAGAAGGTGGCCTATTATACAATCGTTGGGTAGAACAACGACAAGCCTTAGTAGATAAACTTTCAAATGGAAAACTTGGCTATGTACACGTAAAGGGAATGGATAGTGAAAGCTTCCGCAAAACTTATTCGGATGTCTTAGGACGTTGCCGCAACAAAGAAGGTGTGATTGTAGACACGCGCCATAATGGTGGAGGTTGGCTACATGATGACCTTGTTACTTTATTAAGTGGCAAAGAATATCAACAATTTACGCCTCGTGGACAATATATAGGAAGTGACCCATACAACAAGTGGTTGAAAAAATCAGCAGTATTGGTATGCGAGGACAATTATTCGAATGCTCATGGATTCCCATTTGTATACCAACAACTTGGAATTGGAAAACTAATTGGAACTCCTGTCCCTGGCACAATGACAGCTGTATGGTGGGAGTCGCAAATAGATCCATCGATTGTTTTCGGAATCCCTCAAGTTGCTGTAAAAGATATGAATGGTAATTATCTAGAAAATAAAGAGCTTCAGCCGGATATTCTTGTTTACAATACACCTGAAGAAGAATTACAAGGTATTGATAAGCAATTGGAAGAGGCTGTTAAGCATTTGCTAAAAACAAACTAATACTTCTATTTGAGAAGAAAACTATAAATACAGATCTCCAAGTAACAATCGTTGATGATGTTACTTGGAGATCTATTTTTATTCACCCATTTGATTCAGCAGGTTGTAAGAAGGAGCAAAAAAGAGTGTACCCGTTACCGCCGTACTAAAATCAAGTAGTCTGTCTGTATTTCCTTTCGGAGCTCCAACAAACATATTTTCAAGCATTTTACGTGTCGTACTGAATGTGGATGCATAACCAATAAAATAGGTTCCATATTCACCTTTCGAAGTGTTTGAGAAAGGCATATTACCTCGAATAATTTTAAGATCATTTCCTTCCTCGTCCTGAATATTTGTTACTGCATTGTGCGCATTTGCAGGTTTTTCTGCATCCGACAACTCTACATCATTAAATTTATGACGACCTATCACTTTCTCTTGCTCATAAATAGATGTAGCATTCCAGCTTTTCATATCGTGAATGTATTTCTGAACAAACACATAGCTTCCTCCGGCAAACTTTTGATCTTCTGCACCAACGACACCAAAGAAGTATGGATCTAAATCGATCAAAGGATTTTCTGTTCCATCCACAAACCCGATTATTGCTTTGCCATCTAAATAACGAAAACCGTGCGTTTCATCTATCGACTCAACCACACCATCTAGCTTCATATCAATTATTGATGCAAACTCATGACATAACCCCATTTCATTTGCTCTAATATGAAAAAACAAATCGCCTGGTGTTGATATTGCTGTATATTTATCGCCTTTAATCTCTTCAAACGGAGATAACTCTTTCGGGTTGCCCAACTCTGAAAAGTATTTCTCCCAAGCTTGTGCTCCGAAACCAACAACAGCGCTAAAACCTCCTTCCGGAAATCTATTTTGCATACTGCGAATCATTGCCGAAAAATTGGCACACACATATTTAATACAATCTATCGTTTCTTTCTTATTAAGCAACTTATATACAATGAATACTGCATTCTTTCCTGCCTTACCTACAACATCTTGAGGTATTGCACCGGCAATGGTTTTAGGGGTTTGAAAATC
>CAMTPD010000102.1 GCA_947074265.1 uncultured Porphyromonadaceae bacterium | reverse complement strand
TGGTGTTACAGGGAATAAAAACAGAACTAAAGAGAGTACAGAGCAACGCGGAATGTTTTCCACCCTAACACGCATAATTTGACTCCCAAAGATATGATCAAGGAAGTTTTAAAACGCGACGGTAGGGTAGTATCTTTTACGAAAGATAAAATTGTCACTGCAATTACAAAAGCAATGGCACATACTGCCGATGGTGAGGATTTGGCTTTGGCTCAACTAATCTCGGACAAAGTAGCCGAAAAAGGTGAAAGCCGTATGTCTGTCGAGTCTATTCAAGATGCTGTGGAAGTGGCATTGATGAAGAGTCGACGTAAAGATGTAGCAAAGCTATACATTTCGTATCGTAATCAGCGTAGCGTAGCACGTCAGGCAAAAACCCGTGATATATTCTTAGAGATCATCGAGGCTAAATCGAACGATATTACACGCGAAAATGCAAACATGAATGCCGATACTCCGGCAGGAATGATGATGAAGTTTGCGAGCGAAACTACAAAACCTTTTGTCGACGATTATTTGTTGTCTGATGAGGTGAAGCATGCCATCCGCCAGGGATTCATCCATATTCATGACAAAGATTACTATCCGACCAAAAGTTTGACGTGTGTTCAGCACCCTCTTGATCGTATCTTGAAAAACGGATTCGTGGCAGGTCACGGGGAGTCGCGCCCTGCAAAACGTATCGAAACAGCGAGTATTCAAGGTTGTATCTCGCTCGAAACCGCGCAAAACGAAATGCACGGCGGACAAGCGATTCCGGCCATCGACTTCTACTATGCACCGTATGTACGCGAAAGCTACATTGAAGAGGTGAAAGTATTGGAAGAATTGGCCGGGAAAGATTATAGCCATTTATATACAATAGAGATAGATGATTATGTAAGCAAGCCGCTTGCTGATCTTTCTGGAGATGAACGTACCGTGCAACATGCGATCAACCGTACGGTGAGTCGTGTGCACCAAGCAATGGAAGCGTTTATCCACAACATGAATACCATTCACAGCCGTGGTGGTAATCAGGTTGTTTTTAGCTCGGTCAACTATGGAACGGATACTTCGGGCGAAGGTCGTTGTATCATCCGTGAGTTGTTGCACTCTACTTATCGTGGGGTAGGGAATGAGGCTACTGCTATTTTCCCTATTCAGATTTGGAAGAAAAAGAAAGGTGTAAACTATTTGCCGGGCGATCGCAACTACGATTTGTACTTGTTGGCTTGTAAAGTATCGGCTCGTCGTTTCTTCCCTAATTTCCTAAACCTTGATGCTACGTTTAATCAGCACGAGAAGTGGAACGAGAATGATCCGGAGCGTTACATCTACGAGACTGCAACGATGGGTTGCCGTACACGTGTGTTTGAGAATCGTTTCGGTGAGAAAACATCTACCGGACGTGGTAACATCTCTTTCTCTACTATTAATATCGTAGGTTTGGCTATAGAGTGTATGGCTATCGAAGATGAGGCTGAGCGTATTGAGGCTTTTATGCAAAAGTTGGATGCAATGCTAGAGCTTACTGCTCTTCAATTGCACGAACGTTTCGAATTCCAGAAGACGGCACTTGCAAAACAGTTCCCATTGTTGATGTCTTCTCTTTGGAACGGCTCGGAAAATCTTTCGCCAAACGATACGATCGAGTCAGTGATCAATCAAGGTACACTGGGTCTTGGCTTTATCGGCCTTGCCGAATGTCTTATCGCTCTACGTGGAAAACACCACGGTGAAGATGAGGTTTCGCAAAAACTAGGTCTTTCTATCATTTCGCACATGAAGGAAAGAGCTGACGAATTTTCTGATAAATACCAACACAATTATAGTGTATTAGCAACTCCGGCCGAAGGCTTGGCAGGTCGCTTTACAAAGATGGATAAGAGACGTTTCGGTGTAATTGCCGGAATTACAGATAAGGATTACTATACCAACTCAAACCACGTGCCTGTTTACTACAAGTGTAGCGTAGAGCATAAAGCGAGTGTAGAGGCTCCGTATCACGACCTTACTCGTGGCGGACATATCTTTTATGTAGAAATCGATGGTGATGCAACTCATAATCCGGAGGTGATTATGTCTGTTGTTGACTTGATGGATAAATATAACATCGGTTACGGTTCTGTAAATCATAATAGAAACCGTTGTTTGGATTGTGGCTTTGAGAACGCAATCGACGATCTTACCGAATGTCCGCGTTGTGGTAGTGATAATTTGGATAAACTGCAACGTATTACAGGATACTTGGTGGGTACGACAGATCGATGGAACAATGCGAAACTAGCTGAGTTAAACGATCGCGTACGTCATGACTAAATTGTCTCTTCTTCGGGTTGTGCGTGATACCATTGTAGATGGTCCGGGGTTCAGAACGGCGGTGTATTCGGCCGGATGTGCCCATCACTGCAAAGGTTGTCATAACCCGGCTTCTTGGAATTTGACTACGGGCAATTTGGTTCCGGTAACGGATCTGATGAAACAGATATTGGATGCTGATAATTCCGGAGTTACGTTTTCGGGAGGAGATCCGATGTTTCAAGTAGAAGCTTTTACCGAATTGGCTCGTATGATTAAGGAACAAACTCAGAAGAATATTTGGTGCTACACCGGATATGAGTTTGATGAAGTGCTTGGCTCGGAGCGTTTGTCGCGAATATTACCTTACATTGATGTGATGGTAGACGGTCGTTTTGTTGAAGAGGAGAAAGATCCCGGGCTAATTTTTCGGGGAAGTAAAAACCAGCGTCTCATTGATGTACAACGATCGTTGGCAGAAAAGACGGTGGTATTGTATGACTACTCTCCTTTCCCTACATTTTAATTTTGTATCTAGTTAGAATCTACTATAGCAAAAGGGCTATCCGATCGTCGGATAGCCCTTTTGTCTTTTTATTAGAGAAGATGCAGTTTTCTGATTTTGTTACTTTTTAGTAGTATCAGTATCTGTATTTTTTAGTTCCCAGTCGAATGGTTCAAATTGTTCGCCTTCGCTCAAACTGTTCCATGATGGTTTCTTCATCGCGTAGATGATGAATGGAATGGTAACTACAACAATACAACCTACTACAAGAACTGAATACCATACGGTAGGACTTCCACTTGGTATTTGTGCAGGAGGAATAAAGCTCAAGCAGAATGCTAGTAATGATCCGCAGAAACCAAGTCCTGCAAGTAACCACATCATTGCGTTGCCTTTTGCTCCTACGCGGTATGGTCTTGGTTTGTCTTTGCTTCTATAGCGAAGATAGATTGCAGCGGCAAACATCAACATGTACATGATAAGGTATAGTAGTACTGTAAGCTGTGACAAGATTTGATAGAAGGTTTGTACAGTAGGCATTACGACAAATAACATTGCCAAAATGGTAACTACTCCTCCTTGTATGTAAAGAATATTTTTTTGCACACCAATTTTATTTGTCTTTTGCATGAAAGGAGGAAGATAACCTGCTCTACCTACTGCGAAAAGACCTTTAGACGGACCTGCTACCCATGTTAATACGCCTGCGAGTACACCAAATGCAAGTGCAACGGCGATAATCGGTGATAACCATGATGCATGTATGAACGCAAAGTAGTTGTCGAAGCCGGAAAGTAAGCTTTGTGTAAGGTTGATGTCTTTTTGTGGAATAATAATACCCAAAGAGAAAGTTCCTAATACAAAGATTACAACAGTAACAAAAGCTCCGATAAATACAGCTTTCGGATAGTTCTTAGAAGGGTTTTCTACGTCTTTAACGTGTACCCCCATCATTTCCATCCCGGCATAAAATAAGAAGATACTAGATGCGAGGACAAGGTTGTTGAGGTTTGTAAAATCAGGGAAGAAGTCTCCTGAGAAATCCATCTTGGATTTGCCGCCCATTGCAAGATAGATGATTGCAAGCACAATAAGTAAACCGGCGGGAATGATTGTTCCGACCATACCACCTATTTTGGAAACTTTTCCGACCCAATCGAGTCCCTTGAGAGAAATAAGTGTTGCTGCCCAATAGATGATGAGCACAACCACCAATGTATATATCTTATTAGAAGCCAAATTCATATCGGCTGTGTGATCCATGCCTATAAAGGCGATGGAAACAGCTCCAAACGTAAGAACGGTAGGATACCAGATCGTACTTTCTACCCATTGAAGCCAAATTGCAAGAAAGCCTAAACGCTTGCCAAATGCTTCTCCAACCCAACGGAATACCCCGCCTTGCTTGTCTTGATACATAGCCGCAAGTTCGGCTGCAATCAATGCTGTTGGAATCAAAAATACGATGGCTGCGAATAAATAATAAAATGCAGAAGTAATGCCATACTCTGCTTCGGCCGGAAGACCACGCAAGCTTACAACAGCTGTGATATTCATAATCGCCAGCGTTGCAATACCGATCTTGGATGAAGTGTTGTTTGATTTCATAAAAGTATTCTGATTATAGTTTTTTGTTTTCTTTATAACCGTTTGATTTTTGATTGGTTGTATTGAGTTAGTTAATATTTAATTATAAAGATTGAATTGCGAATGTTTGTCAAACTAAATGATAATCTTTTTGTTTTAACAGCAGAGATAAATTAACCACTACTTATATTATAAATTGATACGATTATGAATGATTCAAAACTACGTAAAGGGAATGCAGAAACTGCAACGTATGGTTCTGATGTTATGCTAACAAGCTCTCCTGTTGATAGAATTCCTCAAACTCCGACAACCCCGGAAATTGCCTATCGTATGGTTAAAGACGAAACGTTTCCACAGACACAGCCTGCGCTAAATTTGGCAACATTCGTTACAACATATATGGATGATTATGCGACAAAGTTGATGAATGAGGCAATCAATGTCAATTATATTGACGAAACAGAATATCCTCGTGTTGCGGTGATGGCTGCGAAGTGTATCAATATTGTTGCTAACTTATGGAATACTCCTGAAACAAATAAATGGAAAACAGGAGCCGTAGGTATTGGGTCGTCTGAGGCATGTATGCTTGGTGGTGTAGCTGCTTGGATTCGTTGGAGAAAGAAAAGACAAGCTGCCGGTAAGCCTTTTGATAAACCAAACTTTGTTATCTCATCAGGATTGCAGGTTGTTTGGGAAAAGTTTGGACAACTATGGCAAATTGAAATGCGAACAGTTCCGTTGACTTTGGAGAAAACAACACTTGATCCGGAAGCTGCTTTAGCGATGTGTGATGAGAATACAATCTGTATTGTTGGTATTGAAGGGGTAACTTGGACTGGTCTTAATGATGATATTAAAGCATTGAATGATGCACTGGAAGTGTATAATAAAAAGACTGGTTACGATATTCCAATTCATATCGATGCTGCATCGGGTGGTTTTATTTTACCTTTCTTAAAACCTGAGTTGGAATGGGATTTCCGTTTGAAGTGGGTTTTGTCTATCAGTGTTTCCGGTCATAAATTCGGACTGGTATATCCAGGCTTAGGCTGGGTAGTATGGCGTGATAAACAGTATTTGCCAGATGAAATGAATTTTAGTGTTAACTACTTAGGAGCTGAGATTACTCAAGTTGGCTTAAACTTCTCACGTCCGGCTGCTCAAATATTAGGACAGTATTATCAATTTATTCGCTTGGGATTTGAAGGTTATAAAGAAGTGCAATACAATAGCATGGAGGTTACAAAATATGTTCATGCTGAAATTGGTAAAATGAAGCCATTTAAGAACTACAGTGATGAGGTCGTGAACCCATTGTTTGTTTGGCATATGAAGCAGGAATATCAAAAGACTGCTAAATGGACACTTTATGATTTACAAGATAAATTGAAGCAAAGTGGATGGATGGTTCCGGCTTATACTTTGCCAGAAACTCTTGAAGATATTGTTGTGATGCGTGTTGTTGCTCGTCAGGGCTTTAGCAGAGATTCGGCAGATATGCTTCTAGGTGACATTCGTAATGCAATTGAAGAATTGGAAAAATTAGAGTATCCAACGCCAACTCGTATTGCGATGGAGAAAAAAGAACCAATTAAAGGAAAAGTGTTTACTCACACTCATCATGTGAAGAAGAAATAAGTCTTTTCTCTAATAGAGAGCGTATAAACGCGATGAATCTCTATGATTAGAAACAGGGAGCCAATTTGGCTCCCTGTTTTGCTTTAAGGTAAATGTTGTATTGTGCAATGTGTTAGCTATTGTCGAGTGACATGCTAACTAATGGTAAGTGTAGTTTCTCAAGATCTGCCGAATTTAATTCAAGAACGATTTGATCATTCTTTTCTAAGGTAACATCTCCATTAAAATCTATTTTTT
>CAMTPD010000101.1 GCA_947074265.1 uncultured Porphyromonadaceae bacterium | reverse complement strand
CTATACCGATAAAAACTGGATTTAACAACTAAATCCCTTTTTACTGATAATATCATAAACAAAACGAAGCTTTTTTCATTACAAAAAGAAGAGTGAGTGTCTTTTTATAAGATACTCGCTCTTTTTTTCTTAAATTAAATATCTTACCTTTGCGCCCGGAAAAATAGAATTTTTTAGGGTATGTTTGAAATGTTGTTGACTTCACCTATTGCGGCGTTATTCGTCATCATAGCATTAGGTTTTATGCTGGGCAGAATCAGCATTAAAGGTATTTCATTAGATGTGTCTGCCGTAATCTTTAGTGCCTTATTTTTAGGACACTTCGGAGTTATCGTTCCCAAGTCATTGGGCGAGTTGGGTATGACCCTCTTCATTTTCACAATCGGTATTCAAGCCGGTCCGGGATTTTTCGAGTCGTTCCGTTCAAAAGGAAAGACCTTGATGATTATCACAGTAATTTTGATACTTTCGGCAGCCTCTACAGCAGTGGCATCCAAGTATCTGTTTGATCTTACAACGGCCGACGTAGTAGGTTTGCTCACCGGAGCACTTACCAGTACACCGGGTCTTGCAGCAGCAAAAGAGCTTGCAGGCGAAGGTTCAGCAATTTCCTATGGTATTGCTTATCCTTTCGGAGTAATTGGTGTAATCCTGTTTGTCAAGCTACTTCCAAAGGTATTCCGTATCAATCTTCGCGAGATGGAACGCAAAATGATGAGCGATCGTTTGCAACAATATCCCGAAGTAAGCACGGCAGTATTTAAGATCGACAATGCAAACGTATTCAACAAAAGTTTGATCGATCTACGTTTACGTACGGCAACAGGCGCAGTTATCTCTCGCGTTAT
The DNA here is from genome assembly GCA_947074265.1 of uncultured Porphyromonadaceae bacterium. Taxonomy (GTDB): domain Bacteria; phylum Bacteroidota; class Bacteroidia; order Bacteroidales; family CAMTPD01; genus UBA12018. Next base: position 5,426 of record CAMTPD010000101.1, on the reverse strand, counting down.
GCATGGCGATTTGGCCGAAATGCCAACAGCCAAAACAGTGCTACACGAAGGAGACTACATCAAAGCCGTAGGAACCGACGAAGCTTTAAACGCAGTAGAAATGCTTTGTGGCGAGCGTGTCGACATGGAACTTCCACTTAGCGAAGACTACGAAGTGATCGACGGTTTGGTTACATCAAAACGTCTTGTAGGCAAAACATTGCAAGAGCTTAATCTTTTGCGCAACTTCCGATGCACCGTTACACGCGTACGTCGTAGTGGTATCGACCTTATCCCTACACCAGACCTTACCATCAAGTGGGGAGACAAACTCGTTATGGTATGTCACACCGACAATGCAAACGAACTACTTACCTACATTGGAAACGAAGCAAAAAAGCTATCCGACACAGACTTCCTTCCTATAGCACTAGGTATCGTATTGGGTGTATTAGTTGGCAAAATCAACTTAACCATTGCACCGGGAGTAGTATTCTCACCGGGACTTACAGGAGGTATCCTGATCACAGCCTTGATTTTGAGTGCAATTGGTAAGACAGGCCCAATCATGTGGACCATGTCTTCATCATCCAACTCCCTTCTTCGTCAGCTCGGACTTATCTTATTCCTTGCAGAAGTAGGAACATCGGCAGGCTCTAAACTCATTGCAACCATCGAAACTAGCGGTGTTACGCTACTATTCGTAGGAGCAGCCATCACACTTATCCCAATGCTCATCGCAACTATTCTTGGACATTATGTGTTCAAGGTAAACATGCTCGATCTATTGGGTGTTATCACTGGAGGTATGACAAGTACACCCGGACTTGCTGCAGCCGATTCTATGTCAGAAACCGGAGCACCAAGTATTGCATATGCAACAGTATATCCTGTAGCTATGGTATTTTTGATATTAGCCGTTCAGTTGATTTGTTCGCTATAAAGCAACTCACAATACCACAAAAAGGTCTGTCTATATCTTGACAGACCTTTTTTTTGAGTAAAATCTAATTAATATGCTATCTTTAGCAAAAAAGATTGACAGATGCACCGTTCTCTAACTTGAAAACATTATTTATGAGGAATATTATCAAAGAAAATAAAATCTACACAAACCACTTACATACAGAAGAAAACGCATTAAATTTCATCCTATGTCGATACATCAATGATTATAAATTTGAACATATCAAACTCAACTTTTACAATGTTATCATTCTACTAAAAGGCAAAATTGAAATCCACAACAGAGATCGAGGATGTAAGACCATAAAACCTAATCAATTCTATTTAGTTGGAAAAAATGCAGTTCTAAAAGGATGTGTCGAAAAAGATTCAGAAATCTTATTAATTCAATTTGGACACATATCACACGAAGGCATCAAAGTAAAACTCCAAAATTTACGTCAACAAATTTCACTTAAAACTTATGCCTTTCGCCCATTGACGGCCAACAAGCAAATAAATCTATACATAGAACAACTAAAAGATTTACTTCAACATCGAATTACATGTCCACATTATGCACTAGGAAAAGTAAACGAGTTATTCCATATAATAGAGCATTATTATACCATCGATGATTTAATAACCTTTTGCTATCCACTTATCACACATTCCACCCCATTCAGAGAGCTTATCTTTCAGAACTATCTACACACAAATAGCCTCAAAGATTTACAAGAATGCACTGGTATGTCAGCATCTACATTTAACCGTAAATTCAAAGCAGAATTCAATGATTCGGCCTATCAATGGTTACTTAAACAAAAAGCAGAACAAATCAAGATGCGGCTAATGAACGAATCCATAACCCTATCTGATATCATTCGCGAGTTTGGATTTCACTCCCACTCTCACCTTCAAAAATATTGTAAAGCACATTTCAATATGAATCCGAGCGAATTAAAGAAACAGTTACGCGAAACGTTCTGTTTCATAATCATATCAATAAAAAAAGATAGCCATCCTCACGGACGGCTATCCTCTAATAAATTTAACGAACATGATTTGTTCGCCATGTAATGTATGTAATGTATGTAATAAATTCTATTTATATTTCAAAAATATAAAAGATATCAACAAGTAAGTCGATATAGCTATATTATACTACAATTTGACAAGAATATTCCTACTTATAGAGAATATAATTATAAAATTGCACATAAAAACTACAGATCTGCGACTTACAGATAAAGTAGGTTGCGCTCTTGCATCGGAAACAACAATATAAAATTACTACTCGAAAAATAGGTGTCGATATATGCCGGAATCTTTTCCATTGCTGTATTGTATGACGGGTTGTGCTTGCGACTCATTACAAAGACGAGTGCATCGTTGCTGCTGAGCTGCTTTGACACAACGAGCATATCATCGTACGATGCCAACGTATGTGTGTCAAGATCGATGGGGTTGTTTTCGTTGAGCGTTGCCAGTATTTGCAATGTTGCCTCGCTGCCGTATACAGTCAATTGGGATCCGGTGGAGCGTGCCATGTTCCACAAACGATTTACCCAAAATGGGAATCCGTTTTCTTTTTCTGCTTCGGGTGGTACAATCACAACAAATCGCTTCAGTGTAGCGAGGGGCTGTTCGGCTCTGTATACATAGACATTGCCTGTGCTTTCGTTGATCACTCCTTTGAGCACGTTGCCTAATGTGGATTGGGATAAATAGCGGTTTTTGTCTACTCCGAGTATGAGGTCGGTAGTGCGGTATTCACGCATGGCTCCTACAATTCCGTTTACAAAGTTGACATCGTAGCGCAGGCATGTGTTGAGTACTACATCGGCCGCACTGGCTACTTGTACGGCATGATCGAGCATGCGCTTGGAGCGTTTTTGCTGAATAGCGTCGTTGCCTCGATTGTCGATCACATTAATGGCTACCATTTCGCCGGCATTGTGTTTGGGGCGCATGGCTCCGGCCAGGCTGATGAGCTCGTCGACGTGCTTGGGATTGTGTACCGAGATCATAAAGCTGGTTTCGGGTGTTGCTGCTTGCTCGTCGGGCTTGTCTTGTTCTTGCATCGATAGGTTGTGTGCTCCGCGTTGTGCCGCAAGGGTGGCAATGGTGCAGGTGATAAAGATCATTACAATGGTGCCGTTGAGTACGCTGTCGTTGAGCAAACGGATGGGTTCGCCAGCCGGCGTGTGCCCTAAGATGACGTTGTATCCTACCATTACCGCGGCTAGAGTTGCTGCTGCTTGCGCATTGCTGAGTCCGAACATGATGAGTAGTTCGTTTTTGTTGTATCGAAAAGTGCGTGAAGTAACCCAGGCTGCAAGGTATTTGGCCAAGGTGGCTACCACTGTCATAGAGAGTGCTACCAATATGGTGTTCCATCCGGCAAAAAAGACACGGTAGTCGATGAGCATCCCTACCCCAATGAGAAAGAAGGGTATGAAGATGGCATTCCCAATAAATTCGACACGATTCATGAGCGGCGAAGAGTGTGGTATGAGTCTGTTGAGTGCCAGACCGGATAGAAAGGCTCCGATGATGGCTTCAATTCCGGCTGCTTCTGCCAATACTGCTCCTAGGAATACCATGGCCAGCACGAAGATGTATTGTGAAACGCTGTCGCTGTAATGCTTGAAGAACAGGCGGGCAATAACGGGAAATCCAAACAGCACGATGCATCCGAAGAGGATGATGCTGAGTGTGAGACGCATCCAGAATATACTGTCTACGTTTCCTTGAGTCATCCCTACAATGACGGCTAGCACAAGCAACGCGAGTGTGTCTGTTATCATGGTGCCGCCGATGGTCACGGTTACGGCTCGGTTGCGCCCTACTCCCAACTTGTTTACAATGGGATAGGCTATAAGGGTGTGCGATGCAAACATACTGGCTAGCAGCACCGATGTGAGTATGCTGAAATCGAGTATGTAGTAGCCTAGGATAATACCGAGTAGCATGGGTATGCAAAAGGTATAAAGCCCGAAGAGGATGCTTTTGTGTGAGTTTTTCTTGAATTCGGTGAGGTCGATCTCGAGTCCTGCCAAAAACATGATGTACAACAAACCGGCTGTTCCGGAGAGTATGATACTACTATCGCGCAAGATGAGGTTGAAACCGTTGGGGCCTACGATGGCTCCGGCAATGATAAGCCCAAGAATATGGGGGATGCGAAGCCGATTAAGTATCATGGGGGCAAACAGGATAATCAGCAAAATAATCAAAAATTTGATTACCGGATTTTCGATCGGCAACGACAAACTTTGTACGGAATATAGTAGTAGTGATGGCATCATCGTGTCTTCATTTTAACGTTCTCTGGCAAGATAATATAATTTTCTAACTATCTTTACACCATAAAAGAAAAAACAAAGCAAATAAATATGATTCGAAACACAATCATGACACTAGCCGGAGCTACCTTGTTGAGCTTTTCAACAACGGTCAAGGCTTATAACCCACTTGAGACCAATCCTTTTATTACCGATAGCATCGGACTTCATTATGCAGCGCAAGCCTACGGTGGATTTTCTACCAGTGGTACTACTCCTTTTTGGTTGTCGGCCAATCGCTATGGCGTGGTGCCGGTAGAGAGTGGTAATACGTATTTTCGTGCTGCCGGATTCTACAACGGTACTTTCGGAAGCGAATTTCGCTGGGGAGCCGGAGCCGACCTGCTCGCCGTATACCCTCGTTACAAAAATGTATACACACAGCAACTTTATGCACAAATAGGCTGGAAGAAAGCAATGCTTACCATCGGCACCAAAGAGCAACCAAGCACGTTCCTGAATAACAACCTAAGCTCGGGCGATATCTGCGAAAGCAACAATGCCCGACCAATCCCGAGTATCCGATTAGAACTAGATCGATATGTTACCGTACCCTTTACCAAAGGATGGTTATCCATCAAAGGTTTTATTACCGTAGGCAAATCGATGGATAAGGCATACTTAAAAGATTTTACGGCCGGAACCGGGCAAACCTACATCAACGATGTATTGTGGCATACCAAATCGGGAACGCTACGCATCAAAGATACGCAAGGAGACAAGCCGTTTTGGGGAGAGATCGGACTTTTCCACGGAGCGCAATGGGGAGGTACCTCTACCAATCCGGCATTGGGCAAACAGCCTTCGTCTTTCAAAGATCTGCTTCGCGTATTCCTAGGCAAAGAAGGGGCAGATGGAGCCACTGTTTCTGATCAAATCAATGTACTGGGCAACCATTACGGCAAATACCAAATCAAGCTTGGATACGAGCACCGCTTATTCGACATTGAAGGATATGTACAGCACTACTTCGAAGACAAATCAGGCATGGAACTGGCCAACTGGAAAGACGGACTTTTCGGCATTGAGGTAAAGCCTAAGAATTTCCCATGGATCACCTCTGCCCTCTTCGAGTACTTCAACTCCCGCGATCAGAGCGGCCCTATGCACTTTATCGAATACGATCGTCCGGCTCGTGGTGGTGGTGCAGATGAT
>CAMTPD010000100.1 GCA_947074265.1 uncultured Porphyromonadaceae bacterium | reverse complement strand
TTGTAGCAAACAAACGAGTTTGGCACTTGGTAATTGAAGATTCCTTTTTTTTTCCTAATAAAAAACACACAGATAGCAATTACAGACCCTCTTTTATCGGGGAAACTTCTTTTTGCTTCATTGAATGCAATGCGAAGTTTCGGTTGTAGTTTGTTGTATTACTCTCTTTAACGCAGCGCGCGATCAGCCGCCCTTTTTATTAGAACGTGCGTCGGCACAACTCTTTTGAAAGGCAGGATCAAACGGATTGATCGCACCGAAACGTTCGGGATCGAACGGTGCCGCGTTTACAAAGGTCTCTTCGCCGGTAACGATTTCAGACAAGAGTCTGCCCATTCCTCCGCCTGCGGCAACTCCGCCACCGCAACAGCCCGATGAGGTATAAAAGCCCTCCATGGATGAAACTCCGCCTATGATGAAATTGGCATCGGGTACGTAGCAAGACGGTCCTGCCATGTAATGCGCGATGCCTAAGTCGCGAAACTGCGGAAAGAATGCTTCAAAGAGGGAAGCACTTTGCGAAAGGGTAGACCATCCGTTGTCGGGTGTGAAGTCGACGTGCTCGATGTTCGTTTTCATTTCTTTGGGATCGTACGAAACGCACTCGGGTTCGCGGATTCCAACGATCAGCGCGCCTACGTCGGGACGCGTAAAGGCGCGTGCGTCCGGCAATACGGCAAACGGCTGATTGGCCGGGAAAAGCGACGGGTTTACTTCCGTGATCCAGAAGTGACTACGCACAGGTGTATGCGGCAAGCCGATGCCCAATGGATAGGAAAGTAGGTTTGACCATGCGCCGGCAGCGTCGATTACAACGGGCGCGTGTATTTCGTCGTTGTTGCCAAGGCGCACACCCGTAACACGTTGGTTGCTGTGCAAGATGGCGCTTACGCCGGTGCGTGTGCGTACAACTACGCCTCGCTTTTTTGCGGCCTTTGCATAACCGTTGCAAAGAAGAGCGGCGTCGATGAATGCATCTGTAGGCATCCAAACTGCTTCGCGTACCGATGTGTTGTCGATCCAAGGCAGCATCTCTTTTACGGCTTTCGGTCCCACCATTTCGGCTTCGATACCAAAACGTTGCGCCGCCATGTAGGTGTCTTCCAGTCCTTTCTTGCTCGCTTCGCTTGCCGAGATGGTAAGGCTTCCTACTTGTTGCAGGTCGAGCGATTCGTTCAGCTCGGTTTCGATTTCTTCAATGCAATCGTACGTTTCCTGCACCAGCTCCATCAGTCCGGGTTTGGTGCGTGCGCGGGTAAGCAAGCATGCGGCACGACTGGTTGCCTGCGAGGCGATGTCGTTTTGTTCGCAAAGAACAATCTTTCCGGCCTTGCGCTTGGCAAGTTGGTAAGCAGCAGAGGTTCCGAGGAGTCCTCCGCCTATGATAATGATATCTGCTGTTTGTGTCATGGATTTATTCAGCTAAAACAGATGCTACCGCTTGGGTTAATGCTTCGAAGTCGTGCGGATGTACATCGCCGATGTTACCGATACGGAATGTGTTTGCGTCGGAAATCTTTCCGGGATAAATAACGAATCCGTGCTGTTTCAATTGCTCGTAGAATGTAGCAAAGCAGAAGTCATCGTTTGGATACAGGAAAGAGGTGATGATCGGCGATTGCTTCTCGTCGCTAAGCAAGGTAGTATAGCCCAATGCTCTCATGCCTTTTACAAGGGTTGCATGGCTGGTCTTGTAACGGTTGTAGCGAGCTTCGACTCCGCCCTCTTCTTCCAGTTCTTTCAGTGCTTGGTGAAACGCACGCACTACGTGGGTAGGAGAGGTGAAGCGCCATTTGCCTTTTCCTTTTTCCATTTCGCTCCATTGTGCATACAGGTCTAAGGATAGTGATTTGGATACACCTTTACATGCTTCGAGTTTGTCTTTACGAGCAATTACAAAGCCAAAGCCCGGTACACCTTGAATACACTTGTTGGCGCTGCTGATGAGGAAGTCAATGCCCAGGCCTTTTATATCGATCGGAATACCGCCAAAGCTACTCATCGCGTCTACAATGTAGGTAAGGTTGTGTGCTTTCGCTACCGCTGCGATTGTTTCTATCGGGTTGATGATGCCGGTTGTGGTTTCGCAGTGCACCACCGAAAGGTGTGTCGTGCCCGGATATGCTTTGAGTGCTTCTTCAACAACGGCAGGAGTTACTTGCTCGGCCTCGTGAAGAGAAACCAGATTGAAGTTGAGTCCTTGATACGTTGCTATTTCGGCCATGCGCGCACCATAGGCTCCGTTGGCAACGATCAGCAGTTGGTCTTCCGGTTTTACGGCACATCCCAACGTTGCTTCTACGGCGTATGTTCCGCTTCCTTGCAACAACACGGTGGTGTATTCGTTGTCAAGACCGGCTGCCCTAAGCAAGCTTTCGCGTATTTCCGTTACGATACCGATGTTGTAGTCGTTGTCCCACGTGCACCAGTCTTGCAGCATGGCTTCTTTTACCGACTGAGATGTCGTAAGCGGTCCGGGGGTAAGTAGTAAATAGTTTCTCATGGCTTAGTTGTTTGAAGGGTTGATGTTGAGTCTGCTGTTGATGGTATCGATACAAGCCGGTAATTGTTCGATGGTATCGATTACGAAGTGTGCGCCGGCTTTAAGCATGCGTTCTCTTACTTCTTCTTTGAGCGGAGCCAGTTTTGCTGCGCTCATGTTGTTTACCTCTTCTTGGGTAAGGCCCAGTTCGCTGCTCCCCAATACCAATCCTACGGTCCATACTTTGGCATTCACCCCTTCTTTGATATCCGAGATGGTGTCGCCTACTTTCACAACCTTGTCTGTGCTATCTACGTTTAGCGTGATCATGTTGTTGAAGATCATGAAAGGTGCCGGTCTGCCAGCAGGCATGTTTGTCGGAGTTATATAATGGTCTACTTTGTATCCTTTGGCTGCTGCGCCCGGTACTACTACGTTCATCATCTCTTGCGTATAACCTGTAGTAGATCCGATCTTGATTCCTTTGTCGCGTAGTGCTTGCAAGGTGTCGATCACGCCGTCGATTGGGGTAGTATAGTCGCTCAATGATTCGAAAAGGTATTTCTCGAAGCTTTTGTTCATGGCTATGACATCGTTCGTGTTCCAGTCGCGGTTGTACTTTGCCTTGAACTGTTCGTTGACAGATGGCATGGATAGTATCGCTTTGATGTGATCGATTTTAAGCAATCCCATCGGTTCGCGAGCCTGACGTGGTGTAATGTGTATGCCGTATTCGCCTTCGAATACTTTAATAAATGCTTGAAGCGGCGCGAAACATCCGTAATCTACGGCCGTACCGGCCCAGTCCATGATAATACATGCTACATTTTTCATGTTCAAAAGTCGTTTAAATGAGTGTTTGTATTTATTTAGCTTGAATTGTTATTCTAGTGAGTAAGCTGGTTCGAACGAAGGGATATTGTTTTCCTTTTTATGACGTTGCGCGATGTAAACGATCGAGAACGCAAAAGATACACAGCAAACGATGCCTACATAGCCGGCCAGATTATTATAGAAGACCAACCAATCGATGTTGGGAGTGTAAAATTCTTTTACAAGCAGCACGGCAACGGTGCCGGTGTATCCGATAAAGTCGATCAGTGCAATAAAGAATCCTACGTTTCCTTTGATCTTGAAACAGGCAATGAAGCGGTCGAAAAAGATAGTTTGAAACGTAAGGTATGAGGTGTACAAGCAAAGACTTTGTACAAAGAGCCACGTAAGAGGCGAAAGCTCGATGCGGTTGTGACCAAACGAAACCACCGTCATTACCACTGTGCCTATCATTACCAATACAAGTAACGAGATGAGTGCCTTGAGGTTGTTTTTTACAAAGACCATCAATCCGAATATGCCTAAGATAATCAAGGTAACTACGCTGTCGAGCTGTGCAAAGATCCAATCGGAATACATGCTGGTGTCGAATATATTTACCAAGAAGTCTTCTTTGATATCGCGAAGCACAATCAGCAACAGATTGGCGATGAAAAGCATGGTTAGCACCGGCATAAACTCAAGAAAGAGTTCTTTACGTGCCGACTTGTCGAGGGTTACACGCTCTGTCTTGGTTTGCTTGTCGTGTTCGTCGGGATGTGGCAACTTGTTGAGCAGGTAGGCCAGTAGTGCCAAGATGGGCAAAGCAAACGCACCTATAAAGGCCGGCATCCAAAAGTCGCTGATGTGTAATGTGTTGGTAACGAATAGTCCGATCGACTTTGCCGTGCCCGAGGCTACCACGATGCTGATGCCGAGCAGACTGGCAAGGATGTCGGTAACGCGGCGTCCTTCGATAAAACTAAAAATGACTCCCCACATGCAACCAAGTGATAGTCCGTTGAAAAACATGGCTGCAATGTTGTACGGCGCAGGAATGAGCCCGTAGGCTACAAGTGAGAGTTGCGCAGCTGTAACGGATGTAAGGATGAACTTAAAGCGGCTCTCCTTTTTCAGTTCCGATATTAATTTAATACCGACAAACTTAGCAATGAGGTAACCGATTATCTGGGTAATGGTAACGATTGTCTTGTAATCGAAACCAAATATGTCGAGTCCTGCATACGTAGATGCAGTATACGGTTTGCGTAATGCATAGACTAATGAGTAGGAGAGCAGCGCGGCGCCTCCGGCCCAAAGTATAAAAAGGAGATCAGACATTCGTTTCTTCGAGTCGATCTTTTCGGTTGCTGTGTTGTTCATATATGTATTTTATTTCTGTATTCAGTTTCGACAGCAAAAGAATTGATCGTGTATTACAGGATTGTTACGCAGGTATGTCTGTTTTGTTTCTTGATAAGCAGGTAGTTAAGTTTCATCGAGATGGAAGGTTGCTGTTATGGTTTTGTAACAAGATGGGGGTGGGGAAAAAGAAATCCCTGCGCATTAGAGGTGGGTTCTAATGCGCAGGGATGTATCGTGTTTGTGTGTTTGCTTTTAAATAATTGAGAACAACCATCGGAAACCGGTAATAATTCGGTTTTGATCGTTGGGGGCGTATTCCGTAATTGCTTTGTTGTAGTGGGTGTGGCAAAAGGCATACGCGAGGTGTACGTTTAGCTTATCGCCACCAAGCGGGTAATACTCGAGTAGGGTTGAGGTGGTGTACTTATTATAAATGGTACGTGAAATATCTTTGTCGCGACGCTTGTCCCACATCCCCTTTATGCCGAATGCCCATCGGTCTTGTTTTCCGAAAAAGAGTTTGTAGGACGCGATGGCTGTTTGGTCGTTTGCCATGTAGAGCGTATGCTCATTCCAGGTTGCGGGTTGGTAGTATGCTCCGTTCATGTAGTCTACCTCGAGTACAGACGATCCTAAGATGAGTTGATTGCCTATCGTAATCCATTGTGTTGTTTTGCCTTTGCTTACGTTGGTAATCATGTATCCGTAGCGGGTGTTGAAGGTTCCGTTGCAAAAAGAGCCTGCCCACATAGCGGCATAGTTGAAGGCGTAATCGTAATCGGGCGCGGCAAACTGAGGAGCACGGGCATCGGTAATTTGTAGGTTGAATTCTTGATTTCCTACCGTATACGCTGCACGGATTCCGGTTTCGTATGCCTGAATCAGGTTGTTGGGCTGCGAGAAGAAGTAGAGCGTGGAAGTATTGTAGTTGTACTCGAATGTGCCGAGTTGTACAATTTGCTTTCCTGCCTCGATGCACCAATGTTGCGAGGGACGGTAAATGAGCATTGCATAGTCGGTGGCGGCAAGAAAGTTGTCTTTCAAAACACTCCCTGCTTTGTTGAGTCTTTGTCGTATGAGGTAGCCGAGCTTGGGAGAGAAGTCTCCTTCGAGAACGACGCGGAAAGTAGTTGCTTTGAAGGCGGCACTGTTCTTTTCCGGATGGTTGATGTTGCCGTCGAAGTCGATACGTAGGTCTAACTTGATGGCATGTTTTTCTTTGTTGAAGACAGAGTCGATGCTAAATGCATGTGTCTTTGGGGTAATGAATAAAAACGAACACAGGGTTAGGAGTGTGTACGATAGCGTGTGTTTCATGGAAAAATTGGGTTGTTACAAATAAGAAGCCGCATTATCCGAAAGGGTAATGCGGCTGGGTATATTAAGCGTTTGTTTTCAGGATGTGTTCCGTTATGCTCTCGGCACAACGTTCGCCGTCGATGGCTGCCGATACGATTCCGCCTGCATATCCGGCACCTTCGCCACAAGGGTAAAGTCCTTTGATACGGATGTGTTGCAGTGTTTCTCTATCGCGCAAGATGCGAACAGGGGCAGAAGTGCGACTTTCTACACCGATCATTACTGCTTCGTTGGTAAGGAATCCGTGCGACATTTT
>CAMTPD010000099.1 GCA_947074265.1 uncultured Porphyromonadaceae bacterium | reverse complement strand
AAGAATGAGATATATCTTGCTGTAGTAGAATCCGAACTCAAACAACTTTACACATCTCTTCTTGAGGGAGAAAGTAAAGATCTTCCGCCTGATAAGACACTAATTGAGTTAATTTATACTCGTCTGGAAGCGGTAAAACGCGTCGTATTACGTAACGGTACATTAAGAGCTGACTTCTTTAGAGATATCTGGAAAGTTGAGAAGGTTCGTAAGAACTTCGATTTGAAGGAGATTGAAATATTGAAACGCACGTTGGACGAAGGTGTTTCGAAAGGAATATTTTTCATTCCAGATACAGAAGTTACAGCAGCAATCCTGCATCATGCAGTAAAGGGGCTTGAGGTTCCTTTTATCAGAGGTCTTCTCGGTGATGATCAGGTAATGAAACAACGCAGAAAAGAGAATGTCATAAACTTATTATTCAACGGTCTAAAGATTAAATAAACATATGTTTATCAATGCAACCGGGTTTTATATACCCTCAGAAAGAGTTCATAACGATTACTTCTTAGACGTTAACGGACTAACCAATGAATGGATTCAGCAACGTACCGGGATCGTAACCCGATCAAAAGCTGCTGAAGATGAGAATATCAATACCATGAGCTTCGCGGCTGTTGAAAATGCTATTGAAACTCTTCCTTATCCAATCGAAGATGTAGATCTAATTATTGCTGCATCTTATTCTCCATACGATACTGTAGGAACATTTGGACACGAAGTACAGCGTAAGTTTAATGTAGACAAAGCCCGTGTGGTGTATATCTCATCTGCTTGCTCCTCTTTTCTAAATGCACTTGAAATTGTAGAAGGCTATTTTGCTACAGGCAAGGCAACTAAAGCTTTGGTTGTATCGGCAGATCACAATACTTATTATAGCAATGAGTCTGATCCGAAAGCCGGACATCTTTGGGGCGATGCTGCGGCAGCCTTTTTCTTGTCTAATGAACAAGTTAAAGCTGGTGAGCCACGTATTGTAGATATCTTTACTCAAGGATTAGGACACATTGGTAAAGGACCAGACGGAGTAAAACTTCTTCCTGGCGACGGTGGTATTGTAATGCCGGACGGACGTGATGTATTTATTCAAGCTTGTACTTATATGGCGAAGAATACACTCGATATTTTAGAAAACAACAACTACACACTAGACGATCTTTCATACCTTATCGGTCATCAGGCCAATATGCGTATCATGAGTAATATTGCGAAACAACTAAACTTACCGGAAGAAAAGTTCTTATCTAACATTGCAGAGCTTGGTAATACAGGTTCGGTAAGTACAGCATTGGTGTATGCGCAAAACAAAGATCTATATAAGAAAGGCGATAAGATTGTCCTTACCGTATTTGGCGGTGGATACTCAGCCGGCGTATGTTTGATTCAATTTGATTAAAAAATAAAAGATATTATGGGATTATTAGATGGTAAAGTAGCTATCGTTACAGGTGCTGCTCGTGGTATTGGTAAAGCAATTGCGCTTAAGTTTGCACAAGAAGGAGCTAACATCGCTTTCACAGATCTTTCGATCGATGACAATGCACTTGAAACTGAAAAAGAAATCGCTGCATTGGGTGTTAAAGTAAAAGGTTATGCTTCAAACGCAGCAGACTTTGAAGATACTCACAAAGTAGTAGAGCAAATCCACAAAGACTTTGGTCGTATCGACATCCTTGTAAACAACGCAGGTATTACACGCGATGGTTTGATGATGCGTATGACAGAGCAACAATGGGATATGGTAATCAACGTAAACCTAAAATCTGCATTTAACTTTGTACACGCAGTTACTCCTATTATGATGCGTCAAAAAACTGGTAGCATTATCAATATGAGCTCTGTAGTAGGTGTTTCTGGTAACGCAGGACAGGCAAACTACTCAGCTTCTAAAGCTGGTATGATCGGTTTGGCTAAATCAATTGCAAAAGAACTTGGTTCAAGAGGCGTACGTGCCAATGCAATTGCTCCGGGCTTCATCATTACAGAAATGACAGGTCAGCTTTCTGACGAAGTAAAAGCTAAATGGGCAGAAACAATTCCTATGCGTCGCGGCGGTACACCGGAAGATGTTGCAAACACAGCACTTTATTTAGCTTCTGATCTTTCTGCATATGTAACAGGTCAGGTAGTACACGTTTGTGGTGGTATGAATATGTAATATTGCTTCATGGAAGTTATTTACGAAGACAATCATATCATTGCCGTTAACAAGACTTGTTCGGAGATTGTGCAAGGAGACAAAACGGGCGACAAACCTTTATCAGATATCGTAAAAGATTGGTTGAAGGTAAAATACAACAAACCCGGAAACGTATTTGTTGGCGTAACGCACCGTCTTGACCGTCCCGTTAGCGGATTGGTTCTTTTTGCAAAGACAAGTAAAGCACTTTCTCGCCTAAACGAAATGTTTCGCGAAGGTGGTGTAAAGAAAACCTATTGGGCCATTGTACGCAACCGTCCGTCGCAAGATGAGGGAGAGTTGGTACACTACTTGGTAAAGAATGAGAAGCAAAATAAATCGTATGCTTATCCTACCGAGAAACCCCAATCTAAAAAGGCTATTCTACATTACAAGTTGATCGCAAGTTCCGACAATTATCATTTACTCGAAGTAGATCTTAAGACAGGGCGTCATCATCAGATACGTTGTCAGCTTGCCAAGATGGGATGTCCTATCAAAGGTGACTTGAAATACGGATTCGACAGATCGAACAAAGATGGAGGCATTAGCCTGCATTCGCGTAGAGCTTCGTTTGTTCATCCGGTATCGAAAGAACAAATAGATATTGTAGCCCCGGTTCCGAACGATCCGCTTTGGAAAATGTTTGAAACGGCAGTAACCAAATAGTTTGAAATACCTTTTGCTAATTGTAAGCAAAAGGATAGGCATAAAAAATCCTCGTTTGAAAACTCTTTTATCAAGAGCTCAAACGAGGATTTCTTGTTTATCCTCTGATTCAAAAAGACCAGAACAACCTATCTTTTCTGCAAAGCTTGCATTCTCATGTAGTAATTGTTGAATTCACTCGCATACTTTGCTTCCAGTTGTGATTCATTTTCTTGAGCCGTAGCAAGTGCATACTGCATCAAGACAAAGTTTCGTTGCACATCTCTATACACGGATGCAAACTGTGAAGGCTTAAGCCTGAAGAACCACTGAAGCCCCGACGAAGCCGACTGAACGATACGGTCGAGTACCTCTTCTGCCTTTTCGTTTTGCCCGAGTTCGAAGTAACATTTCGCAATATCAATACCATTAAAGTCGAGCGGAACGTTGTCGTAAAGCATCATTTTGCCCGAGTAATCCAATAGATTCAGCGCTTGCTCGTCTTTACCCTCGGCAATCAATTGAGCAGCAGTTTGCGCAACAATACCACGAAGTCCTTGGCAAAGCCCCAAGGATGTTTCGTCGAGATATACACCGGGCTTGTCTAATCCGCCCCACTTAAACTGATTCATTATGGTATGATAAGACTTTTCGGCATTGATATCACTGTTGTGTTTCGATGTGTCAAGCGGAACCACTCTGCTCGTCATACCTTCTTTCTGCAAATAGTCGGACAATCCCGTTTGTTCCGACTGAGGTACAGTAACGGCAAAGTAAAGCGGTCTCTTCCAGTTGTTCGTTTGCAGGATATCGAGCGTCATAATGCTGGATTTTGTAAGAGCGTTTCGGCCCGAGAAGTCGAAGCGAATCGTATCGAGAATAGACGCACTATCTTGCGCAGCTACCACACCATTCGCAATGACAGACTCCTTCTGAACAGGATACGTTAGTACGCTCGAAGGAATAAATTCAAGCTCGGTCGTTGTACCAGGAATCGTTTTAGTTCGTTTGTCTTCTGAGGTAACAAACTTCAGAGCATCTTCAACATTGAGCGGATCCTTTACCAGATCAAGTAGATAAACACCCGCAAGTTTCGGATTGGCATACTGTGCCGGAGTAAAACTGATCGGAAGCGGCGCAGACTCGTATGCCTGCTTTTGCATTTGTTGGATGTAGCAATCCATTTGCAAATAGCTCAAGTTGCAGACGCGCACATCCGTTCTGTATCCTTCCACCTCTTGTGCATACCAAAGCGGGAAGGTATCGTTATCGCCATAGGTAAATAAGATTGCATCTTGGTCGCACGAAGAAAGGTAGTTGTATCCCATGTCGCGGGCAATGGTACGATTCGAACGGTCGTGATCGTCCCAGTTTTGCGCAGCCATTTGCAAAGGGACAAACAAGCAGGCTACCGAGCTGATCGACGCAGCAACCATTGCTTTTACTTTTCCCGTTTTCTCCAAACCCTTGGCAATGGCAACAACACCAAAGCCAATCCAGATACAGAAAGCATAAAACGAGCCTGCATACGCATAATCTCGTTCACGCACTTGAAATGGAGTTTGGTTGAGGTATAAAACAATAGCCAATCCGGTCATGAAAAACAGCAAAGACGTGATCCAAAGCGTTTGCTCACCACGTTTGCTCGAATAGAGAAGGAACAAAATACCTAGAATTCCTAGCAACAAAGGCAACATGTAATATACATTGTGCCCTTTATTGTCTTTGATAAAATCGGGAAGATCATCTTGTGGTCCCGTAAGGAAAGCATCGATCGGTTTTATTCCCGTAATCCAGTTTCCGTACGCCGCACCGCCATGACCTTGGATATCATTTTGTCTGCCCGAGAAATTCCACATAAAGTAGCGCCAATACATAAAGTTGACCTGATAGGAGAAGAAGTAGCGCAGATTTTCGGCAAACGTCGGTTGCATCACAACCTTCTCTTCTCCACACACCGAGATCTTTACCGGCGTACCCTTAAAGTCGCTCCATTGCTTGTATCCATCTATAAAGTGCGCCGACATACTGTTGTACATCCGCGGAAAGAACACATTAAGCGCATCTACATACGCATAGTCGGAGCTTTCATAGGCAACAATGTATTCGTCGCGTTGGTCGTTGCTTGTCTTTTGTATTCGCTTGCGCACCGGAGTTGCATTCTTCGATACCGGTTGGCAAGGGTTACCGGCCATCTCCACTTCCGAAGCAAAAGTCTTACCGTAGATCAATGGTGTAGAACCATACTGCTCGCGAGCCAGATAAGAGCGCAACGTAAAGATGTCGGACGGATCATTCTGATTCATTGGCGTGTCGGCAGCGGCACGAATCATAATGGTTGCGTACGAGGAGTAACCGATAACAATAACAAGCAGCGCACACAAAGTAGTGTTTAAAGTCTTGATCGGTAGGTTTTTGAATTTAAACAAAGCACCTGCAAGAGTAAGAATAAGCACGATCGGAATGATGAAACCGTTTCCGATAAACGGGATTCCCAGCAGGATAACAGCCAAGATAAACAAGATCTTTATCCGCAACATGTGGATTGTAGGACGCATTGTTTCGTAGATGGCCCACAGCAAAACACCAGCCAAAAGAATCAAATGAATAAAGACTCCGCTGTCGTAAGGCATTCGCAATACATTAACAGCGAATAGTTCGGTATAGCCGCATACCTTGACAAGACCTTGTACAATGCCATACATCATCACACCCACAATGGCAAATGAAGCAAGCAGTGATAACCCGATTCCTTTAAGGTTTGGAGTAGATGTCTTCTTGAAGTAATACACCAAAACCATGGCCGGAATACAAAGCAAATTAAGCAAGTGTACACCGATCGATAAGCCCATGAGGTAGGCAATGAGAATGATCCACTTATCGGCCGTAGGCTTATCTGCATTTTCCTCCCACTTTAAAATGAGCCAGAATACTACAGCAGTAAATAGCGACGAAAGTGCATACACTTCTCCTTCTACGGCCGAAAACCAGAATGTGTCGGTAAATGTATACGTGAGCGCACCTACGATACCGCTTCCCATAATACCCGTAATTTGTGCGGCCGACAGCGAAGACTGATTGCCTGCGACTACTTTACGCACCAGGTGTGTAATGGTAAAGAAGAGAAACAAGATGGTAAAACCGCTGGCCAAAGCCGACATGGTATTCACCATTCGTGCTGCTTGCGTAGGGTCGGAGGTGAGATGTGAGAACACATTGGCCACTATCATAAAAAATGGAGCTCCCGGCGGATGTCCTACTTCCAGCTTATTAGCAGAGGCGATAAACTCGCCGCAATCCCAAAAACTTGCCGTAGGCTCCATCGTAAGCAAGTATACCGTGCATGCAATGGCGCAAACAAGCCAACCCGTAAGGTTGTTGATCCGTGTGTAATTTTTCATACGAATGAAAATGAATTTAATATTGGTACAAAAAGAATGGTTAAGTGAGCT